>JAPOYZ010000346.1:17867-21183 GCA_026706325.1 Candidatus Aminicenantota bacterium | reverse complement strand
CGCAACACGGTGTTCCGGACGTCTTCCCCCTCCATCAGGGTGATGCTCTCCGAGTTCTGGTCGGTGATGATGCCGGTGAAGAGGCGCCGCTGCCGGTCGGTCACAACGTACTGGAGATATTGGGGTTCCACGAAGCGGTTGGGATCCAGGATATTGGTGAGCAGCGGCTCAGGGTCCTTGTAGGAGCCCATGATCAGGTTGGGACCCACCAGGTGCTCCGTGGAAGAGAGGCGGTGGCACTGGATGCACTCGCGCCGGTAGACCGCTTCTCCGTGAACGCGGTCTCCCTCCAGGGTCAAAGCGACCTGATAGTCGGCAAGGGCCTGCAGCCGGGAGCCGGGTGCCTGAGCGGCGAAGAGGCTCTCGGCCTGATCCCGAATCGCCTCGTCGTCATGGTTCTTGAGCAGTTCGCGACGGCTGGCGTTGATCTGGCCGGCGGAGACTCGATCCTCCTGAATGGCCTGCAGCAGGGCACGCGTCCAGGGCCTCCGAGAGAGGAGGCCGGTGAGGACCCGGTTCCGAACGTCGGGCGTCTGAGCCGTCCAATCCTGGAGCAGGATGCCGGCGATTTCGGGGGCGTCGTGACGCTCCAGGGCCTCGATCCCGGCGAGCTGCACGGCCTGGGTCTGGCTGGAGTCGACGAGTTGGGCGAGAGCGTCCCGAACCTGGGGGAAGTCGCCGTGGGCCAGGAGCCGAATCGCCTCCAATCGCTCCTCCGCGGGGACCGACTCGTCTCCGGCTACCTTCGCAACTCGTTGCATGAGATCCTGGATCATCCGGTTCGCGGACGCCGGGAGACCTCGAAGTTGGGAAAGAGACCGATTGGAGATGGCCAGGCCCTCTGCCAATCCGGTGACCACAATCTGCTGCGTCCGCACGCGGCCCGACAGGGAAGCGTGTGTGGCTGCCGCCCCGGCGAGGCGCTTGATCTCGGACGTGTTGTTGCGGGCGCCCACGGTACGTGCCAGCGGCTCCAACCAGGCTCCGGCTTCCGGCTTGGCAGTAAAACCCTCCGTCTCCAACAGCCGGACGAAAATCCGGTCGGCGATCTCGCTGCTGGAACTCAAAACGGCGTTCCGAGTCCAGTGGTCACCAGAATCCCGTTGGGCAATCCGGACCAAGCCGGAAATTGGCCGGCGGTCCCGGACCTGGCCCAACGCCAACGCGACCCGAAACCGCACCTTGGGGCTGTCGTCCTCGGCCAGCGCCAGCACCTTTCGGAACAGAGACCGGGAGCGACCGAAACGGGCCTCGGACAGTTGCACGGCGTGGACCCGGACTCCCGGTGACGGGTCGGCCAGGGCCTGGACCAGATGGGTGTCCTTCAGGGCTTCCAGTCCGTGCAGGGACCAGAGTGCGTGCATTCGGGCCAGCGGCTTCTCGCTTTCGTTCAGAAGCCGGACCAGGTGCGGAACCGCCGACCGGTCCTGGCGTTCGAAGATGAGCCGGTGGGCCGTTTCCCGCCACCAGCCTCCCGGGTGCTCCAGGTGGCCGGCCAGTTCCCGCGTGGTGGCCTCCCCCAGACGCGGCCGCGGCGGGACCTGGAACCCGTCGGGCTCCAGCCGGTAGATGCGGCCATGTTCCTGACCCCGGGTGAAATCCAGGTGCTTGACCACGCGGGCCGGGACGTGGGCCGCCTCGATCAACTCCCGGTACATGTCCAGAATGTAGAGCGTTCCGTCGGGCGCATTGACCGAGTTCACGGGACGAAACCAGTTGTCGGTGGTACGGACCATCTCCACGTTCTCCGGCTCGCCCCGCACCGACCTGAAGCTCACGCCGTCCTCCTCCAGGACTCTCCGGTGCAGCAGGTTGGCGGTGTTGGCGCCGATGAAGAGGCTTCCCCGGTACTTGTCGGGATAGGCATGACCCCGGTAGATCTGCACCCCGGCGCCGGCGGTCTGGTAGTCGTGTCCCACGCCGGCGCTGCGATTGCTCCGCCCCGCGAAGACACGTCGGGCTTCCCGGATGGTCCGCCAGAGCTCCACGGGACTGATCTTGTAGACCCGGGTCGATCCGCGCACCAGTGGATTCACCTCCAGGGAGCCGTGTCCCTCCCAGTGGAAGCCGTGCAGGTCGAAGAAAAGATAAGGGTTGCGCTGCAGGTAGCCGCCGGGCATGACCACGTGCCGGCCCGACGAACCCGCGGTGCAGACGTAGCGGTTGTACCAGTCGTCGAAACTGTGTCCGAACTGGAATGTCTGGGTGGTCAGCTCCAGTTCGCGGGTCACGGGGTGGAACCGGAAATCCCGGTCGTACACGGAGATGGGCTCGGCCTCCGGCTGGTCCCCCGGCCGGATGTAGCCGCCGTCGCCGCCCGTCGAGGCGTAGATCTTGTGGTCCACGCCCCAGATCAGGTTGTTCACCATCTGTTGTTCGTTGGTGACGCCGAATCCGGTGAAGACGACCTCCCGGACGTCGGCCTTCCCGTCTCCGTCGGTGTCCTTCATGTAGTAGACGTGGGGAGGAGCGGAGACGTAGACCCCCTGTTTCCAGACGGCGACGCCGGTGGGCCAGATCAGCCCGTCGGCAAAGACGTGGCTGACCTCGAAGCGGCCGTCCCCGTCCTGGTCCTCCAGCAGCCGGACCTGTCCCCGGGGCGCCTCGCCATCACCCGGCTGGTAGGGATAGTGCCTCAACTCGGCAACGTACATGCGCCCGCTCTCATCGAACGTGGCCGCCACCGGCTCGTTCACCATGGGTTCGTGCGCCACCAGCTCCAACCGGAACCCTTCTGCCGTCTCGAAGGTCTGGAGGGCTTCGGCCGGCGTCCTGGGAGGAACCTTCTGCAGATACTCCTTGAGCGCCTCTTCGTCCCGCGAGATGTCCACGATCCGCTTGAAACGTTCCTCCGGGGTCTCCTCCCTTTCGGACGCGCACGACACCGCCACCGCCAGGCACAGGACGGGCAACACACGGCGGACCGGGGACTCATTCTTTCTCTTCATGTGCGCCATCATCCTCGATAGAGGTCCGAATTGGAACCCTGGACCCGCGGCCCGGGTCATCCGGATGACTCACAGGAAGTCACCGCACTGGCGACTCTCCAGGTCCCTTCTTGGTCGCAGGCGGCGTAGTACATCCGGTAACGGTTCCCGCCGAGCCGGATCACCGACATGTCCTCGGCATGGACCGCATCCGGTCCCGGACCCCCGTAGCCGGCCCCTTCGACAATGCATCTCCGCCGCTCCCAGAGGAGGCCGTCCCGGGATGTGGCGGTGTAAATGCGCGACCGGTAACCGGCCATGTCGGCTGCGATGGAGGCCGCGGCGAAGTCCCGGCTGCTGCCGTGTGCCACGGCGTCCACGTCCTCGCC
>JAPOYZ010000346.1:2478-17838 GCA_026706325.1 Candidatus Aminicenantota bacterium | reverse complement strand
CCCAATCCTCTCCGGCCCGCCGCGGCGGGATCACGTCGGCCGCCGTGATTCCTATTTCGTCGGTCTCATCGCGCAGGTCCCGCAGCCGAACGCCGGACTCCCACTCGAAGTCGAGGCCGTCGCGAGTGACTGCGCTCACCACGTGGTGGGCCACCCGCTCGCTGCGGCCCGGTCCGCCGGGGCCGTATTCCGAGGCGCAGCAGTAGAGGCGCGCCCCTCCCCGGGGAATGGGAACATAACGGGGTGCCCCGACGCCTCCTTGGGAACGGAGCCGGACGCCCTCGTACTCCCACTCCAACTGATCCCGGGAGACGGCGCTGCAAATCACGGTCGGTTCATGAGCGGGTCCCCTGGCTTCGAAATACATCCGCCAATGGCCCTCGTCCGTCCGGGTCACCGAAGGGGCCAGTACCCGCAGCGACATGTGGGGAATGCCGGGCCGGGGGGCCACCCGAATTCCCGGCTCAGGGCGGAATCGGAGACCATCGTGGGAGAACGCGCTGAGGATGTAGCCCTGGCACTCCGGGAAGGGCTTGGCCGGTCCCACGGCGGTGTACAAGAGGCGGAACCCGCCCGACGGAACCACTACCACGCCGGGCGCCTGCACCTTGGACCGGTCCAAGTCCCTTGATCCCTCGACCCGCGCCCCCGGTTCCCTGTGCCAACGAGTCAACAGACGCATGTTCAGATAGACGATTGTAGGTAGAATTCGCCGATGAATCGACACGAGTCCGCGACATCGGGCGTATTGGCCCCGGAAGGCTTGGCAGCCTCAGCATCCTGCGGCGGAGAGGAGACGGTGACGAGTCAACCGGAAGCAACGGAGATCATGGGACCTGTGCGGCGGAATCCCCCTCTGTACCTGTCCGATCTGGATCGCTGCCTTCCGGCCTCGGCGCTGAGCCGGGAGGGCCGGCTCTTCGGCTGGCGGATGATCGACTACGAGACGGAGCACTTCGAGGGCATCATGCTGCGGGCCGGACCCGAGACGGCGGCCGCCGCCGTCGAATATCCCTTGGAGCTGGAAGGGTGGCACGATGTCTACCTGGGATTGTTCAATACCGCTTGGAGGCCGTACCTGGATCAACGCCTCTGGGTGAAATTGACGGAAGACCCCGCCTTCAGCTGCCTCTTTCTCCAGGCTCCCAACGTCGAAAAGGGTCAGGTGATCCAGGACCTGTTCTGGAGGACCGCCGACCTGACCGGACAGCACCTGAGCTTCAAGCAGGTCGCCACCGAGCTGATCCCCGACGGCCATCCCTGCCGCAGCACCTGCGACACGGTCTGGGTCGCCTACATCAAATTGGTCCCCCTCGATGCCGATGAGGTCACGGCGCTTCAATCAGACCGGAAACAGACCGGCACCCGAAGGCTCTTCGCCACCCAGGACTGGGGTTCGGGTTTCGCCTGGGATGCCAGCGAGGGGGCGATCCGGGACCAGTAAAATATGAGCCGCCGGTGGTGGAAGGGTTCCGGGAGAAGCACGGGCAGGACCCCCGGGAGATCGACGAGAGAGATCCGCGTTGGCTTCGTTTCAGGGCGAGCGTTCTCACCGATTTCATGCGGGAGCTCCGGGAGAGAATGCACCGGCAGGCCCGCCGCCAGGGACGATCCCGGCCGCCGGCCCTGTCGGCGTGGGTCTTCGGCGGCGAAGAGGAGAACCTCTTCTAAGCCATGGACGTGCCCGGTTGGATCCGCGAGGGACTCATCGACGGTGTCGTCCCCTATACCTCGGCCGAGGGTCTCTTCAGTTGGGAGTTGGCCTGGGAGAGGGCCGAGGACATCGAGTATTGGCTGTCGCTGACTCGGGGAACGGAATGCGAGCTGGCTCTCAATGTCATGTCCAGGGTCCTGATTCCCGAACAGTACCGGAGGAAAGCCCACCAGATCCTGAAGGCCGGCGTTCCCTACCTGGCCTTCTGGGACAGCTCCAAGACCTGGGCCGTCGACAAGATCGACGCGGGGTCCTACCAGCACCTCCGTTGGCTCGGCCACCTGCAGGAGTTGGACGACTGGATTCAAGCCGGTGAACCGAACCTGGTCCACCCCTCGACGCCTCTGACCAAGGTGGGGGAGTGGGAGATGACGTTTATCGCGGAATAGGAGGGGACTGTTGGTCCCCCACTCCTCCCTGCTGCCACGCGATTCGCTGGATGGAAAGTGCAGAGGGGGACTCCGTCCCCGTTACGCCCCTTCGGCGGTAGGAAAACCGCCGCTCCAGGCGACAGGAAAGTCGCCGGTCCTATTCGGCGGTAGGAAAACCGTCCCCGGCGACAGGAAAGTCGCCGCTCCTCCTTTCCGGCCGGATCAGGCCTTGCTGCTCCCAGGCGGCGAGCCTCTGTTGGAGTTCCTGGGACGCCTTGTCGCCCGATTTGAGGGCGATGAAGTTCCGGAACTCCCGGGCGGCGCCGGCGAAGTCCCTTTTCTGGGCCAGGATGGCTCCGTGGACGTAGTGGCTTCCGGCGAGGTATCTCTTGGAGCCGTCCTCCCGGACTGCAGTGATCGACTTCAAGGCCCGGTCCAGCCGGCCCAGTTGCAGGTTGGCGACGGCGCTGAAGTACTGGGCCCGCATGATATGCGGATTCAGGCTGACGACGTGGCCGCAGTTGCGGGCCACTTCCTCCCAGGACTCATCCCGGACCGCCATCATGGCCAGAAACATGTAGGGCCGCAGGTACTTGGGATCGGCGTTGGCCGCCTTTTGGAAATGCTTCCGGGCCGTCTCCCGGTCCCGGAGAGCATGGTGGCACCGGCCCAGGAGGTACCAGGCGGCGGCGAACTCGGGGTAGAGTTCGATGGCCTCCTTCAGGTGCCGGATGGCCTTCCGGACGTCCCCCTGCTGCTTTTTCAGCTCCAGGTCGGCCTCCCGGTAAGCTTGTTGCGCCTTCTTGGGAGCGGCGAGGGTGTTGAAGCTGACCGTCGAACCGCCCACGTGTTCCAGGCGACTCAGCACGATCACTCCCACGTCCGAGCTGTCCATGTAGCTGCGGACTCCCAGGGGGATGGTGTTGGACCGGAAGCCTTCCAGCGCCGTCCGGATCAGGCAACCGCTGAGATCGAATCTCTGGGCGTCCTGGCGTTCCCCGGGAATGCGGGAAAAGGGATCGAAGGTGTCGGAGCCGGTTCCGGCGAGGTTTGCGGCCCCCCCGCTGCCACCCAACTCGAAGCTGAATCGGCCTTCGTCTCCGTAGGTGTGAGTCTCCTGCCGGACCGACCCGCCGCAGGCCAGCTCGACATTCAGGGACTCGGGGAGGGGATTGCCGTCCTCCAGGATCACTCGTCCGGCCAGCAGCAGCCGCTTCGGCCCCTCGACACGGTTGTCATCGAAGCTTCTACCGGTGAGGTCGGCGTCCTGCGGCCGGTCGTCCGTCGTCCCGAACAGAGGACCCGGCCGGACGTTCTGGGCCGGAGAGACGGGCACAAGCAGCAGCGGCCCGGCCAGCAACGCCGCCAGCCGGAACCGGGTCAGCTTGTTTCTACACATGAAAAGGTCGCCTGCCTGTTTATTGGAACGTTTGTCCGGCTTGGTTAGGAGACGGTTTATCGGCCTGGATCAGGCCCTGCCGCTCCCAGGCCACGAGATTCTCCTTGATCCGGGCCGCACCCCGGCCTTCCGGAGCGATCTTCAGAAAATGCCGGAACTGTTTTGCGGCCGACTCGAAGTCCCCCCTGCGGGCCAGGACGGCTCCCCGGATGTAGTGGCTTCCGGAAAGGAACCGGGAATCCCGGCTCTCCTGCACCTTGATGGCCGACGCTTCCGCCGCCTCCATCCGGCCCAGGTTCAGACTGGCCACGGCATGGTAGTACCGGCACCGCACCATGAAGGGGTTCAACTCCACCACCTTCCCGCACAGTTCGGAGATACGCGGCCAGGCGCCGGCGCGGATTTCCATGTCCACCAGAGAAAGATAGGGACGAATGTAACTCTCATCCGCCTCGATGGAGGCTTCGAAGGCTTGCCGCGCCCCCTCCCGGTCCTGGTGGTCCATCCGGACCAGACCCAGGAGATGCCAGGCGGTGGCGTACTTGGGATAGGCTTGGACCGCCTTCTCCAACTCCTTCCGGACCTTGTCCAGATTCGTCTTGTCCTTTCTCAGTTCCTTTTCGGCCTTGGCGAACGCCTTCCTGGCCTTTCTGGGCGCCGCCAGGGCGGTGAAGCTCACGGTTGAGCCGACCACGCCTTCCCGGCGTTTGATGACGATGGCGCCGATGTCGGGACGGTCCAGAACTCGCCGCAGCCCAAGCTGGATCCGGTCCGAGACGAAGCCGGGAAGATTGGCCCTCACCTCGCACCCGGACAAGTCCACTTGCTCTCCACCGGCAGTGTACTCACCTCCCGGAACCCGGGCAAAGGGGTTCACGTTGTTGGCGTCGTTGCGCGCGACGCTGGCATCGAGGAACGCGGAACTCGGATGCGGACTCAGGTCGAAGTTGAACTGCCCTCCTTTGAAGGTATGGACCTGCTGCCGCACCGACGCGTGGCAGACCAGTTCCACCACGATGGTTTCGGGGATCGAGCTTCCGTCCTCGGTCACCACCTTGCCGGTAAGGAACATCGGCCTGGGCATTCTGCGTTGCCGCATCTGGCCAGCCTGCTCGGTCCAAACCTGTTCGGCCGGTCCGTCGACGTCTCTTCCGCCGGGTTGCCGGCTTGGTCCGTCACGGTCCCCCCGGCCTATGGAATCCTGCTGTCCGGTAAGAAACGAAGTGGCCAAAGCCAACATCAGGGAACTTGCAAGGAAAGCTTTTCGACCCATGAGGCCTCCTGGCGCGGCTGAATGCCTGACTCTGTCCCTGGGCTTCCAAGAGTTATATCACTTGGTACAAGACCGGTCCATGAAGGCCGGCGGAGGGGTGAGCAGTGAGCCTGATTTTGGTAATGTGGCGGTTCCAGGAAATCGTTTGACACAGGTTTCACTACCATGAACACGTTGGAATTGAAGAGCGGAGAGATCCAGTCGGCGGACACGATCCTGCGGGTGGTGGAATCCATTTTGGGAAGAGAGCAGGGGACTCCCGTCGTGTTCGTTCCGGCAATGGGGCTGACCCGGAAGCAGTTGGTGGAAGCCGGGAGGAAAGCGGCAGGCCAGGACATGGTGGTGGCGACGACGCTGGCCGAAGGACTTCGGACCTACCACATGCAGGTGGCCCGCCAATTGACGTCGGGGGGGAACTGGAACGGGACCCGGCGGCGGCTGGGACACATATTCCAGGACGTGACCGACCTGCTCAAGGGACTCCACCTCTTGGGGGAAGTCAGCCCGCGGGCGGAACTCGTCGCGACTTTCTATGCCCAGTCCCTGGCGGCGACGATCCTGGCTCATAGCTTGAAGGAGCGGGAACGAGAGGCCCGGGCGCTGGTGGGGAGAAACCTGGCGATCGATCCGGACAGGTCCCCGCTGTTGGCGGAAGTCCGCGGCCTGCTCGCGGAAGGAACGATACCGGTGTTGCCCCACGGCTTGGCCAAACGGATTTCGGCAGGGTCGTAGCCGGAATCTCGACCCTCCTCTGGAAAAGGAGGGGCGATTTCGAATCGCCCGGTCTTCGTCGCCAAGTTTGTCACACTGGAGTTCGGCGGTTAGGAAACCGCCGCTCCTTTCCCGGGATGAACGCAAAGGTAGAATAGCCGGACATGGACCGTAGCCGTTGGAAAAAACATGCCGGAACGGCCGGGGCGATGCTCCTCGGCGTGGTTTTTCTGGTTGCCACTTATGGCAAGGGCTGGAATCCCGACGACTTCGGCGCCTTCATCGACCGGATCCGGCAGGAAGAATTGGACTTCCTTTTCACCGCCGTTCAGGTGGCGCTGATCGCCCTGGCCCTTCAGGCGGGACTGGGGACGGCGTTGCTGTTGGGAGCCCGCCACCTCGTCGTCCTGCTGCCGACCGCGGCCATGGTGATCTTCCTTATCTTCCTCAACGGACGCGACTATTGGCTCGTCTCCCAGGGACTGAGGGAGCCGGGAAGTTGCGGCTGCTTCGGGTCCCTGATCGAGCGCACTCCCGCAGAGGCGTTCTGGCAGGATCTTCTGCTCATGGTTCCTCTGACCCTCCTCTGTTTCTGGAGGCGGCGCAAATCAGCAGGAATTCCGAAAAGGCGACTCGGCTTGGCGCTGATTGCGGCTCTCGGAGTCTCCCTCTGGGCCTACAGGAGCGCGGACATCGAATTTATCGAGGCGGCCCATCGGCTGGGCTCACTGGGAGAAACCTCACGTTTCGTGGCCAGTTCGAGCTACTCCCTCGCGATCGACGGCCAACCCGAAGAACGGGCCCGGATCTATGAATCGGAAGGGGCCAGCGGCTTTCTCATTCAGGCGCCGGGCCTGGACGGACCGCTTCTGATGGACCTTCGCAACAGCACGGTCCGCAGAATCGATCCGGGTTTGGTCCGGACCGTTTCCGGCGAAGAATTGGAATTGACCGACTCTCCCCGAAAAGGCGAAGAGACACCCTTCTCACCGGGAGCCGGTGGTGTCCGCTTCGAGTTGGGGGGGAAGACGTTCACGCTGGGACCACCTGCCCGGTAGCCCCAACGCCGGCGTTTACGACGAGGGCATGCGCTTGAGGTGCGGCCTGACCTTGCACAGCTTCAACCACTCGAGCAGGCGGATGACGGGCCACGCCGGGTCGATCTCGCTGAGACGAAGGCTCAGCTTGGGTGACGACGGGGCGTGGTGGTGGTTGTTGTGCAGCCCCTCGCCGGCGGTCAGCCAAGCAACCCAGCGGAGGTTGGTGGCGGTGTTGCGGAAATTCCTGTAGCCCACGGCGTGGCAGGCGCCGTTGATCATGCCGTTGAGGAAGACGTAGACGGCTGCCTGCAACAGAAACGTCACGATCCCGGCGATCGGTCCCAACAACACGCCCGCCGCCAAGACCCCCAGAAACAGCCCCAGGTAGCCCTGCCGGTGCATGAAGTCCTCGACCCGGTTGGTGCGGATGTCCCGGGTGTACCGCGCCACGGTCTCCGGGTTGGCCGCTTCCTTGCGGTAGAGGTAGGCGTTGGTCAGCAAGACCTTCCAGAGGCCCTCCAGCTTGGGGCTGTGAGGGTCGCCATGTTCGTCGGGAAACTGGTGGTGTTTGCGGTGAACCGCGACCCACTCCCGCGGGTCGATGGCGGTATGCAACCAGAGCCAGAACTGCATGGACATGGCGACTGCGGGATGCAACTTGAGGGCATGGTGGGACATGTACCGGTGAAGGTAGATGGTGGTGCAGAGATTGGATATCTGAACCACCACGGCCACATAGATGGCCGCGTAGAGGAAAATCATTTTCAGGTCCTTTCTTCGGCCGCGGTATTCCCGTGCCGGCGGGAGAAAGTATAGTCAGCCATGGCACGACTCGCAAGACGAAGGGAGGAGTGCCTCCGCCATGAAAGGCCGGTTTGGGTGTGCTATTCTCGCGGTTCGGGAGGCATTTATGGGACGACCGGTCACGTTGTTTACGGGCCAATGGGCCGACCTTGATTTCGACACCATGTGCCGCAAGGCCAAGGAGTTCGGCTACGACGGCCTGGAGCTGGCCTGCTGGGGAGATCACTTCGAGGTCCATCGGGCGCTGGAAGAGGACTCCTACTGCCGGAATCACTGGGACACGTTGAACCGGCACGGACTCCAGTGCTACGCCGTCAGCAATCACCTGGTGGGACAGGCGGTCTGCGACAACATCGACGACCGGCACCAGGCCATCCTGCCGCCGTCGGTCTGGGGAGACGGCGACCCGGAGGGAGTTCGCGAAAGAGCCGCCCGGGAGATGGAGAACACGGCCCGGGCCGCGGCCGAGTTCGGGCTCAAGATCGTCAACGGGTTTACGGGAAGCAGCATCTGGCATCTCCTCTACTCCTTTCCCCCCGTGGACCCTGAAACCATCGAGCAGGGTTTCCAGGATGTGGGCCGCCGCTGGCTGCCCATCCTCCAGGTGTTCCAGGAATGCGGCGTGCGGTTCGGGCTGGAGGTCCATCCCACCGAGATCGCCTTCGACATCACCACCACCGAGAAAACCATCGAAGCCGTCGGCGGGCACCAAAGCTTCGGCTTCAACTACGACCCCAGCCACCTGGGCTACCAGGGAGTCGACTACGTGGACTTCATCCGGACCTTCGGGGACCGGATCGTCCACGTCCACATGAAGGACGCGTACTGGTCGCCGTCGCTCACCCGGGCCGGCGTGTTTGGTGGGCATCTCCCCTTCGGGCACCCGGACCGGTACTGGGACTTCCGTTCGCTGGGCCGGGGCAGCGTCCGATTCGAAGAGGTGATCCGGGCGCTGAACGACGTCGGTTACGACGGTCCGCTCTCGGTGGAATGGGAAGATCCGGGCATGGACCGGGAGCATGGCGCCACCGAGTCCGCCGCCTTCGTCCGGTCTATCGACTTCAAGCCCTCCGGCGTGGCTTTCGACGCCGCCTTTTCCAAGGAGGACTGACCGCCCTGGTGACAGGGCCCAGACCCTTGCCGACCGAATTCTTCATCCCATGAACCGGCTCCTTCCTGTCCTGGCCCTCCACGTCAGCTTGCTGCAAGCCGAGGAATGGCCCCAGTTTCGAGGTCCGGAGGGACAAGGCCATTCGAGTGGAGAAAAGCTGCCCTTGAACTGGTCCGAGGAGAAGAACATCCGCTGGAAGGTCCCGGTCCCCGGCTCCGGCTGGTCTTCCCCCGTGGTCCGGGACGGCCGGATCTGGCTGACTTCGGCACAGGACAAAGGCCGCTCGCTTCGACTCCTCTCTCTGGACTTGGAGAACGGGCAACTGCTCTACGACCTGGAGGTCTTCCGGACGGAAAACCCGGGAAGCATCCACTCCAAGAACAGCTATGCGTCCCCCACGGCGTTGCTGGAGGGCGATCGGGTCTACGTCCACTACGGCACCAACGGGACGGCCGCCGTCTCCACCGATGGACGAGTGCTCTGGCGTAGCCGGCTCAAGTACCAGCATGGCCACGGTCCGGGCGGCTCCCCGGTGCTCTTCGAGGACCTGCTCATCGTCTCCTGCGACGGGACCGACGTGCAGTACGTGGCTGCGCTGGACAAGGAAAACGGCCAAGTCCGCTGGAAGACTCCACGCCCGGGATACATGGCCTATGCCACTCCCTTGGTTATCCAAGTAGGAGAGCAGGCTCAACTGGTCAGTCCGGGCGGAAACCAGGTTGGAGCCTACGATCCCCGAAGCGGCGAGACGATCTGGTGGATCACCCACAACGGCTACTCGGGGGTGCCCCGCCCCGTTTTCGGCCACGATCTGGTCTTCGTCATCTCCGGGTACACCCGTCCCGTCCTCTACGCCGTCCGGCCCGGCGGCAGTGGAGACGTTACGAAGAGCCACATCGCCTGGAAGCTCTCGCGGGGAGCGCCTCTGAACCCCTCACCGATCCTGGTGGGGGACGAACTCTACGTGGTAAGCGACGTGGGCGTGGCAAGCTGCCTGGACGCCAAGACCGGAGAGGTCCATTGGAAGCAGCGTTTGCGAGGCCAATTCTCCGCCTCGCCCCTCTACGGCGCCGAACGGATCTATTTTCTCAACGAGACGGGACAGACCTTCGTGGTCGCTCCCAGGAAGGCCTTTCGGGAGTTGGCGAGGAACCAGGTCGAGGGCCGCACGCTGGCCTCCCTTGCGGTCGCAGGCGAGACGCTGCTGTTGAGGACCGACACCCACCTGTACCGGATCGAGCAGACGTCGGAAGAGTATTAGGGAGCGGTTTTCTTACCGCCGATTGAGCGGTTTTCCTACCGCCGGTTAGGGGGACGGAGTCCCCCTTTACGCTTTCCACCCAGCGTATCGCTTGGCAGCAAGGAAGAAAGGGGGACTAAAAGTCCCCCCTCCCAGGGGGCGGCAGGAAAGCCGCCCCTCCGGGCGGTAAGAAAACCCCCTCCTAGCGCAATTCTACTACCGACAGGATGGGCCAGACGCCGCCGGCCGGAGAGGTGAAGACGGCCCGGTACTGGGCCCAGCGGCGGGTTCCATCCAGGCCGCCGATCCCGGTTCCGGACTCCTGGTAGTAGGATCCGGCGCCGGAGGGCCCGGTCCACTCGGCGGATTTGAGGCCGTCGCGGCTGGACGCGGTGCGGACCTGGAACTGCAGTCGGGCTCCGTGGGGCTCCTCGGCCTCCCAGATCAGCCGGACGCCGCCGGACCCGGGTAGTTCCAGCGGCGGCGAAACGTATTCCTCCTCCAAGCGCCGGGTGTAGAGGTCCCCCGGATCGGTCATCTGGCTGTAGTGGGGACCGAAGCTGGGGATCTCGGTCTTCCGGTCCCGGTGGAAGCCTTCGGGTCCGTTCCAGTAGATGTAGGTGTTGATGCTGTGGTCGCCGTCCTTCATGTGGTTGTGGACCACGATCTCGGGCCAGCCGTCCCGGTTCAGATCCACCGTCTGGATGGCGGAGGAGGAATAGGCGGGAAGGTCGGTCCGGTTGGTCCGGCTGTAGGCGCCCCCTTCGCCGCCCCAGTAGACGAACACCGGGAGGGTGCGGGTGCGGCCCGACATGTAGTTGGACAACACCAGGTCCAGGTGTCCGTCCCGGTTCAGGTCGGCGATGCCGCACTCGATGGGCGAGTGACCCTCCAGCTCCACCTTGTTCTCGAGCGTGGGAACCCCCTCGGCGGTCCCCCAGAGCAGGTAGCTGTTGCCCGTATAGGTCCGGGTCTCGGGGTCGAAGCTGCCCACCAGCATGAAATCCAGGTTCCCGTCCGAATTCAGGTCGGCCAGTTCCACGTTGCCTGCCGGCAGCATCCGGCTCCAGCTCCGCTCCGGCGAGTAGCCGTCCTCGGCACCCCAGAAGATCTGGTAAATGCCGTACCAGTTTCCGGGAAAGAGCAGATCCAGGTAGCCGTCGCGGTTCAGGTCCGCCACCCGGTTGTTGCTGCACCTCTGGTTCTTCAGGGGGAGCGAGGTCCGGCGGGCGTCGGCGTAGCCCTCTTCTCCGCCCCAGTAGATGGTCCCCAGCTTCCGGCCCCGGCTGTGGGTGAAGACCAGTTCCAGGTAGCCGTCCCGGTTCAGATCGGCGGCGCTCACCCCGTGGGCGTTGGCGGCGGCCAACTCCTGGCGGTTCCCGGGGGAGTAGCCGTCCCGGCTGCCCCAATAGATCCAACTGTACCCGACGTAGGAGTTGGTGAGGACCAGATCGTTGAAGCCGTCGTCGTTGAGGTCGGCGACGGCGACGGCGTAGGCGCCGTGTCCGGGCAGGGCCGTGCGGGACGCCGTGGAATAGTAGTGGTGGGGGTTGCCCCAGTAGATGTTGTTCAGGACCTGGCCGGCGTGCTTGCCGCTCCACCGGTTCACCAGCACCACATCCAGGTTTCCGTCGAGGTTGAGGTCGGCCAGGTTGACGCTGTTGCCGCCGAACCCCTGCAGTTCGGTCCGCATATACGGCGCGAAGCCGGTGGAACTTCCCCAGTAGACGTACGAGGGCACGTCGGCGGACGTACCGTCATGGGCGTTGGCAAAGACCAGGTCGAGATGGCCGTCCCGGTTCAGGTCGCCCGAAGCCACGTCGGCCGGGGCCAGGGTCGGGAGCTGGGACCTCCGTTGGGCCGAAAAACCTTCGGACCCGCCCCAGTAGACGTAGGACTCGGGTAGCGGCTCCCCGTTCGACGAGTTGGACACGGCCAGATCCAGGTATCCGTCGCCGTTCAGATCGGCAATGTCCGAGCCGGTGGGAGCGATGGCCGGAAGGGTCCGGCTGGGAGATGGGACGGGCCCGTCCTTCCCTCCCGAAAACAGGAGGACGTTGCCGTCCCGGGCGCCCTCGCCCGACACCGTGACCACAACGTCGTCGAAACCGTCCCGGTCCAGGTCGCCGGTCCCGACGCTCCCGGGAGGAGCCGTCTCTGCCTGCCACGACTGGTCCGCGGTGTAGACGCCCTCGCGGCCAAAAAAGATCTGAACCCCCTTCGATTGAGGGCTGTTGTTGATGAAGATCAGGTCGGGGTCCCCGTCCCCGTTCACGTCGCCGGCGGCCACGTCCCGGGCGCCGCGGGTGGGAACCAGTCCCGGACGGTCGGGATCGAAACCGTTGGCGCTGCCCCAGTAGATGTAGGAGGAGAGATCCACCTTGGGTGAAATCTTTTCCGCGCCCGCCTCCACCCCCTGGTTGGCGAAGACCAGGTCCGGGTATCCGTCGGAGTTGAGATCCCGGGCCACCACACCCGCCGCCCACCGGGTGGGGAGTTCGGTGCGTCCGACGCGGGAATACCCGTCCCGGCTCCCCCAGTAGACGTACGCCGTCCGGACACCGGGGTAGTTGTGGATGTAGTTGCAGAAGACCAGATCGGGGAATCCGTCCCGGTTCAGATCCGCCACCGCCGACCGGCCGCCGCCGAAGGAGGGGAGCCGGGTCACGTGATCGGTCCGGTCCATCAGGCCGTAGACCACCTGCGCCAGGGGCCGTTCCCTCCAGAGTTCGGGGAGAAGGGAGCGGGGGCCGTCGGCGCTGCCCCAGTAGACGAGAGCGTCAACCACGCTCATGTTGTCGTGGGTGTTGCTCAGGACCAGGTCCACGTGTCCGTCCCGGTTCAGGTCCCACTGATTGATGACCTGGACGGTCCCCTTCCTGGAAACGTAGACGTTTGCCCCTGCATTCCCCAGGGTTCCCCGGCTGAAGTCGTCGAAGCCGGAATGGCGGATGGCGCCGTCCCTGGCCGGCGACATTCCCATGAATCCCGTCCAAAGGACGCAAAAGACCGCAAGCCTCCGAATTGGCATCTCAAAGTTCTCCTGTTTGCTATCTGCCGGCCAGATCCGCGATGAAGCATCCCACGGCCGGGGTCACCGGTTCCGCCACCGGTTCCCCCTGGAGCACGGATTCGAGGGCCAGCATCAGATCGCGGCGATTGGGTCTGGCCCGCGCCTTGCCGAAATCGGTGTACCGGTCGTCGATACGCCCACGGTAGACGAGCCGGCCGCCGGCGTCGAAGACGGCCGCCTCCGGAGTGACTCGGGCCCCGGTGAGGCGGACCAGGTCGTGTCCGGAATCACGAAGGATCTCGCCCGGAAGCTGAAATTCCCCGGCGTGCCGTCGGATGGAACCGGCCTCTTCCTGCGGGTCCACGTAAACCAGCCAGAACCGCACGCCCCGGGGCGAGAACGCCTCATGAAGCCGCCGCAGTTCGGGCGCATACCGGTTGGAAATGGGACAGTCGCTGCGCAGGAACAGGAAGACGCTGGGCGAGTCCACGGCGGCGAACGGGTCCACCCGCTCGCCCGACAGGCTGGTCAGGTTCAACTCCGAGGGACCTGAACCGTAGCCCCAGAAGATCCACAGGATCGATGTCCAGACCACCACCCGGGATCGGAACCGTCCGAAGGCCATCATGTTTCAATTCTTGCACGACGCGCCCAGGTATGCGAACGGTGGCGGGATGCGTAGGGAAGAATCGGCGACAGGAAAGTCGCCGCGCCAATCGGCGGTAAGAAAACCGCCGCTCCCTCCTCATCTTGCTAGACTGGCGGTGATGATCGCGACGTTGCTGCTTCTTCTCACGACCTCCGTTCACTTCACGGAGGTGAGCCGTGACGCGGGGCTGAACTTCCGGCACCGGGGCGGCGGCAGCGCCAAGGGCCACATCCTGGAGACGGTGGGCAGCGGAGTCGGTTGGATCGACTACGACCGGGACGGCTGGCTCGATCTGTATGCCGTCAACGGGGGTCTCTGGGAGGAGCTGGGAACCGGGAAACGCAGCGTCTCCAATGCCCTCTATCGGAACCAGGGGGACGGGAGCTTCCGGCTGGTGACCTTCGAGGCCGGCGTGGGAGGGCGCCATTGGGGCATGGGAGTGACCGTCGCCGACTACGACAACGACGGCTGGTCCGACCTCTACGTCTGCAACTACGGCCCCAACCTCCTGTACCGGAACAACGGCGACGGCACCTTCCGGGACGTGACCCGGGAAGCGGGGGTGGGGGACCCCTCCTGGAGTTCCAGCGCCGCCTTCGCCGACGCGAACCGGGACGGGTGGCTGGATCTGTACGTGGCCAACTACGTGGAATTCGACCACGAGAATCCGCCGGCCGCGTCGCCCGATTGCCAATACCGCGGGGTCCAGGTCCACTGCGGGCCGGGGGGGCTGCCGGCAGTCCGGGACACCTTCTACCTGAGCAACGGCGACGGCACTTTCCGGGAAGCCACCGAGGCGGCGCGTATGGACGCTCCCGCTTCCTACGGGATGGGCGCGGTCTGGTGCGACTACGACAGCGACGGCGACAGCGACCTCTACGTGGCCAACGATTCCATGGCCAACTTCCTCTTCCAAAATCGGGGAGACGGAACCTTCGAGGAACGGGGCGTCGTGGCGGCCGTGGCCTTCAACGAGGACGGGCAGGCTCAGGCCGGCATGGGGATCGCCTTTGGCGACTACGATCGGGACGGGCGATTCGACGTCTACGTCACCAACTTCTCCGCCGACTACAACACCCTGTACCGGAACCTGGGAGGCGGCCGATTCCGGGACGTGACCCGCCCCACCGGTTTGAGCCTGCCAAGTCTGCGCTTCCTGGGTTGGAGCACCCACTTCTTCGACTACGACCACGACGGATGGGAGGACCTCTTCGTGGCCAACGGGCACGTTTTTCCGCAGGTGGATACCCGGCCCACGGGGACCCGGTTCCGGCAGAGGAGCCACCTGTTTCGAAACCTGGGCAACGGCCGTTTCCGGGAGATGGCTTCAGATGAGGCATTGGGACTTTCCCAGGCTCATTCCAGCCGCGGCGCCGCCATTGCCGACTTCGACAACGACGGGGACGTGGACGTGGCCGTCTCCAACATGGATGGCGGGCTCTCCCTTTACCGCAATGACGGGGGAGAGGGGCATTGGCTCCGCCTGCGGTTGGCGGGGACGGAGTCCAATCGGGACGCGGTGGGAACGCGGGTCACGCTCACTGCCGGGGGCTCGACTCAGATTCGGGAGGTTCGGGCCGGGTCGGGATACCAGTCCTCCGACGATCCGCGGCTTCACTTCGGGTTGGGCGCGGCCGGCGAGGTCCAACGGATCGAGGTGCGGTGGAGCCGGGGACGGCGGCAGGTTCTGGAGAATCTGGAGGTGGATCGGGAGTACGTGCTGGTGGAAGGAGAAAAGAGGAAAGAGTGACGAAGGGAGAGGAGTGGAGTGGCGGTCGGTAGGCGCGGGACGCGGGGTTTGGCACCGGGGCATGGAAGACGGGGGAAAGGGAAGTCACTCCTCCGGACCATGCCATGGCGAGGATCACATTGGACTGCTAATCTGTGGCCATGAGAACCGATGATAACTCCGGCCGGATCAGCCGGCGCAGGTGGTTCGGGTACGCGTCCGCGTTTTTGCTGACGCGACCGGTCCGGGCGCAGTCGCAATCGACTCAGGGGACTCCGTTGGAGGACGACCGGGTCTCCCTGAGTT
>JAPOYZ010000346.1:0-2468 GCA_026706325.1 Candidatus Aminicenantota bacterium | reverse complement strand
CTCCCGTCGACCGGTTCTTCGTCCGGAGCCACCATCCGCAGCCGCGGATCTCGCTCAAGACCTGGCGGCTACGGGTGGAAGGAGCCGTGGCCAATCCACTGGAGTTGTCCTTCTCCGACATGGTGGAGACTTCCACCAAGACTTTGGAGGGACTCCTGGAGTGCGCGGGAAACCGGACGGGGCTGGTGAGCAACGGACTCTGGGAGGGCATCCCCCTTTCCGACCTGATCCGGCGGGCCCAGCCCAAGGAGGGGGCCAAGAGGGTGCTGCTCCAGGGGGCGGACAAGGGGTCCCTGATGCCGAAAATGCCCGAGTCTCCCTACTCGCGGATCCTGCCGCTGGAGAAGTGCCTGGCTCCCGAGACCCTGGTGGCCTTCAAGCTCAACGGGCAGTTCCTGCCCCGGCGCAACGGTTTTCCGGCCCGGGCCTTCATTCCAGGCTGGTACGGCATGGACTCGGTCAAGTGGTTGACGCGGGTCCGCATCCTGGACGCTTTCGACTGGCCCGCCGCCTACTATTCCAGCGGCATGGACCTGCTTTACCAGAGGTATGTCAAGTTCGGAACCCGGGAGGAGATCATGGGCCGGGTCGCGGAGATCCAGGTCAACTCGGGATTCTCCTTTCCGCCCCCCGGAGCCAACCTGGCGCCCGGCCGGTACTCGGTCCGGGGTTTTGCCTGGGCCGGTCCCCACCGGGTGGGAGCCGTCCAGGTCAGTCCGGACCGGGGAAACAGTTGGAGCCCGGCGCGGCTGGAGGGCGAATCACGCCCTTTCACCTGGGTCCGTTGGAACTATGACTGGTCCGCGCCCAAGGGCGAGCACGTGTTGATGGCCCGGGCCCAGGACCATCGGGGACGCTGGCAACCGATTCGGCGGGACACCAACAGAACCGACGGATACGAACTCAACTGGTACCCCTCCGTCCAATGCAACGTGCTCTGATCCTGATTCCGGCGTCTTCGATTGCCGTTTTCCTGTCCCTCGTTACGGCGGCGGCGTTCGCGGCCGCGGCGGCGCCTCTCCAGGAGCCGCCGCAGCTCTCCGAACTGGAGGGCCCCCAGAGCCGGCAGGCCCTGGCACGGTTGCAACAGTTCTTCCGGACCGTGCCGGACGCGGGGGCGCCCGCCGTCCTGCACCAGGTCCTGGAGGGAACCACGGCCGCCGCGGCACACACCATTGTCCTGGGGGAATACCAACGGCGGAAGCTGCATGGCCAGGGCCGGGCGACCCTGGAGGCGCTGAGCAAGGAACACCCGGCGCGGGCCATCTATGCCATCGACCTGGTGCAGTTGGCGGTCCTGGAAGGGGACCTGGATCGAGCCAAGGCGGACCTGCGGTCGGCCGCGGCCCGGTTCCCCCATGACACCGAGTTGCACGCCAACCTGGGACGCTGGTTGTACGGCCGCCAGCAGACCGATCTCGCGCTGGCCGAGCTGCTCCGGGCCCAACAGACCGGTCTGCGGGACCCCCAGACGAACCTGGTCCTGGCCAGCCTCCTGGCCCGGGCCGGTGCGCTGGAAGACGCCATCGATACCGCGGTCTCCATCACCGTCACTCCCGGCCTCGATCCCCGAATCCGCGCAGAAGCGGCCGCTCTGGCCGGAAAGAGCTACGCCATCCTGCGCGACGAGTCCAAGGCGGTGGAGTTTCTGGAGCAGGCCATCCAATACTCTCCACAGGTCGAGGACTACTACCTCTCCCTGGCCAGCGCCCATCAGCAGGCCGAGAATGCCGCAGCGGCCGTCCAGGCCTTGAGGCGGGGGTGGGCCCGGCTTCCCGGCGCGCCCGGGATCGGGCAGACGCTGAGCCGGCAGCTGTTGGCCGCCGGTCAGGCCGAGGAAGCGGTCCGGGTTCTGGCGCTTCTGACCTCCCGGCACCCCAACCATGGAGACGCCCTCCGGCTCCTGGCCCAAGCCTACCGCTCCGCCGGGGACGCGGCGAAAGCGTCCCAGACCTGGCGGACATTGATCCGTCAGCAGCCCCGCTACCCCATGGCCAACATCTTCCTGGCACAGTCCCTGGCCGAGGAAGGGGCTCCTCCCGAACAGGTCCTGGCGGCCCTGGACAAGGCCGAGCAGATCTCACCGCAGGACGCCGACCTCTACTACCTGAGGGGGAGGATATTCAACTCCCTGGGACGCCATCAGGACGCGGTGGCCCAACTCCAACGGGCCATCCGGCTCCAACCCGGCTTCTCGGGCGCCTACTACCAGTTGGGCCTGGCCTACCAGCAACTGGGGCAGCCGGAACTGGCCCAGGAGCAGTTCCGCCGCCGGTCCCACCTGGAGGAGGGGACGGGCCGGTCCCGGTGACTACTTGAACTGGAACGAGTAGAGCTTGGCGTTCTTGAAGTAGATCCGCAGCTTGATGGGCCGGTCCCTCAGGCCGCTGAGATCGCTCTTGCCGTTCCAGGACGCGACGTGGGAGATGCCGGTCGTGGTGATGGGATCGGCATCGTCGAAGCCGTAG
>JAPOYZ010000150.1 GCA_026706325.1 Candidatus Aminicenantota bacterium | reverse complement strand
GGGCCGGAACTGTCGTGCCGGTAATCGTGCTGACCGGCAGGCCCGTATCCCCGTCGTAGATATCGATGCTGAAGACACTCTCGCTATCGTCGACTTCTCCGGTGTTGACCAGGGCCAGGTTGCTGCGGTTCTCTTCGTTCTGCTGCAGGGCGTCGATCCAGGCAGTGGTTTCGAAGGCGGCCCCGTCGGGCACCGCATTGTAGAACACGCCGTAGCGCCCGCCGCGGCCGTCCGAGGAGCTCGTGCGGGCCCCGATCACTATTCCGCTCATGTCGCCGCTCTCGACTGCAGCGAACAGCGCTCCGGCCAGTCCGCCCCTGGCCTCGCCCACGCCCTCGACGCTCTTGCGGCGAATTTCGGTGTCGATGACGTCGGGGATGATCCGTTGCCGGCCGGCTGCCAACGTCAGGTTGAAGCGGGCCGTTTGGTCGGCTGTGCTCAGCCCTTTGCTCACGAAGCTGAATTGAATGGTCTTTGCTTCCGCCGAGAAGTTTGTGACCGTCAGCTCGCTGGTGAACTCATTCGTCTCCACGATCACAGGCAGGGTCTGGCGCACGCGGCCTGCGAGTGATCCGGCCGTGACCGGAAATACGAAGGAACCGTCGGAGTTTGCCTGGTCGTTGATCACGCCGTAGGCATAGAACGGAG
Source organism: Candidatus Aminicenantota bacterium (assembly GCA_026706325.1). GTDB lineage: Bacteria > Acidobacteriota > UBA6911 > RPQK01 > JAJDTT01 > JAJDTT01. The sequence continues at coordinate 1,516 of JAPOYZ010000150.1, read as the reverse complement.
CCTCGCCATCGACCCGCTCCACCCTGACATAGCCGTTGGTGACGGTCCCCAACACCGGCGAATACTGGTGAAATTCTCCGGGTCCCAAGGTCACGTCCCGCAGAGCCCTGGCGGCGCCTTCTCCCGGAACTCCTGAGAACACGGTCGTTCTCAGGGTGATCGTTCCCTCGGCCATAGTCCCCATGTTCTGGAGGGCCACGTTGGAGCGGTCCCGGGTGTTCTGGCGCAAGCCGCACAGGTAGACCGGTTCCTGGAATCCCCTTTCACCGTCAATTGCGGGATAGGCCAGCCCGGCGCGCCCCTCGGGCACAGCCGTGGTGGTCCGGACCAGAACACCCAGCCGGGAAGATCCTGAAACCTCGATCCCCAGGGTTCCGAGACGGTTGCCGGTTTCGGATAGGGGGACATCCAGTCTCCTGAGATATTTGAAGGCATCGGGCTCTATCTCCTGTTGGCCTGGAGGAATGACATCGAAAGCCACACCGCTTCCCCCTCCCCTGTGGGCCTCATAGGTGTATTCGAGCCGTGCCTCTTGAGTTCCCCGGTTGGTCAGAGTCAACTCTGAAGTGAAGAAGGAGTCATTGAGCCCCGAAGCTGTCAGGATGACGGGAACGAACGACCGTGAGCTCAGCGTGGGAGCCAGGACTTCAATGGGCCTGGAGTCGGATGCTCTCACATTGTTGGTTTCGCTGTTCTCCGCCACTTGGTCCAGATCGTCCACGATGGCTCCCAGGAAGTAGTTTCCAGGGCCAACTCTTTGCGGAAGGGGAAAGGATCGGTTGCAGAGCTCGTATTCTCCCACCGCCAGTCCCGAATCGTAGGAACAGGCCGCAAACCAGGTGTCTTCGGTCGTGATGACGGGATCGACAGACAGATAGAACCCCAGACGGAACGGGCCGGCAGCGGTACGTCCTTGATTGCGAATCTCCGAGGAAATGGCAACCTCGCCGCCGATCGTGGCCGTGGGGGGAGCCACCAGTGAAGTGATGACGAGGTCCGGGTCGACTGTAATGGGTTGAAAGACGGCCACGATGTTTTTGGCGGCATTCATTTGGACGGTGCACCGGTTTTCCGACGCAGAGTCGCATCCTCGCCAACTGTGGAAGCGAAAACCGGGATTGGGCTGTGCGGTCAGTGTCATGCGGGTGCCGGAGGTATAGGGGTGTTCCTGGACGATCCTGTTGAGCGCGGCATCGATCTGGATGCGGGGCTTGATGAGGTTGTTTCGAGGATCCAAGACAGGTATGCCGGCACTGTTGAGAACGGACAGCAGCTCGGGAACACTTGCAGCGGGAGCCTTGGACTTCAGCAATGCCCAGGCTCCGGCAACATGTGGAGCGGAGAGGGAGGTGCCGTTGAACTCGGCGAATCCGTCCCCGGGGACGGACGTGGTGATGGATCTGCCTGGGGCCAGCAGATCCAGTACGGGGGCGCTGTTCGAAAACTCGGAGACTGCATCCGAAGTGGTCTGGCCGTTGCCGATGTCGGTCGATCCCACGCTGACGGCCCTGGAGAC
>JAPOYZ010000427.1 GCA_026706325.1 Candidatus Aminicenantota bacterium | reverse complement strand
GGCCGTTGAAACCTACGAACCAGGCTTCTCCCGGACCGGGGTCCGGAAGGAATTGGTGGACCTGCTGGACAGCGACCGGGTCCTCCACACCCCGGAAGAGCTGTTGGTCTATGAATGCGACGGGTTGACCCTCCATTCCCGCATGCCCGATTTCGTGGTCTTCCCGAACTCCACGCAGGAAGTACTCGAGGTCGTCAGGCTCGCCCGCCGGCACGGGATCCCCTTTCTGGCCAGAGGCGCCGGCACCAGCCTGAGCGGGGGAACCATTGCCGCCGAGGGCGGAATCGTCCTGGAGCTTTCCGGGATGAATCGGATCCTGCAGATCGACCTGGAGAATCGCCTGGCCCGGGTCCAGCCGGGAGTCGTCAACCAGCACGTCACCCGGGCGGTAGAAGCCGACGAGTTCTACTATGCGCCGGATCCGTCGAGCCAGGTGGCGTCGACCATCGGAGGCAACGTGGCCGAAAACGCCGGCGGACCGCATACGCTCAAGTACGGCGTCACCACCAACCATGTGCTGGCGCTGGAAGCGGTGTTGCCGGACGGCGAAACCTACCGCCTGGGAACCGCTGCCGGAGACCCGGTCGGTTTCGACCTGGTGGGAACCTTCGTCGGCTCCGAGGGAACCCTGGGAATCGCGACCGAAGCCACGGTTCGCCTGCTGCACTCGGCTCCGGCGGTGAAGACGCTCCTGGCCGTTTACGATTCGGTCTCGGAAGCAACCCAGACGGTTTCCGGCATCATCGCCCGGGGCATCGTACCCGCGGCCCTGGAAATGATCGACAGGAACACCATTCAGGCCATCGAAGCCGGAGTCTACGCCAGCGGCATTCCCCAGGACGCCGCGGCCGTGCTGCTCATCGAAGTGGACGGCCTGGAGGCCGGCATCGACCGGCAACTGGAGGAAATCCTGGAGGTCATTCGATCCCGCCAGGTCCGGGAGGTGCGCGTCGCAGGCTCGGCCGACGAGCGCAAGAAGCTGTGGGCGGCACGAAAGAACGCCTTCGGCGCCTATGGACGCATCAGCCCGAACTACTACACCATGGACGGGGTGATTCCACGGAGCAAGCTTCCCGAAGTCCTTGACCGCATTGAGAGCCTGGGCCGGGAATACGGTCTGCGTATGGCCAATGTATTTCATGCCGGGGATGGAAACCTGCACCCAATCATCCTCTACGACATTGCGCGGGAGGATGCCCGGGAAAAGGTCATGGCGCTGGCCGGCGCCATCCTGCGCTGTTGCATCGATGTGGGCGGGACTTTGAGCGGGGAGCACGGAATCGGTCTGGAAAAGAGAGAATTCATGAGGTTGTTCTTCAGCGAGGCCGATCTGCAGGTGATGGAACGGTTCAAGCAAGTCTTCAATCCGGACAATCTGGCCAATCCTCAGAAGATATTTCCCATGCGACGCGGATGCGGGGAGATGTCGTCGCTTTCGGAAGACAGCCGCGATCGTCTCAGCCGATTCGAAGAGGACCCGGAGTTTGTGCGATTCTGACCGGGCCGCCCCTGGCGGCCGGCCCGCCGCACAGGACGGTTGCCAACCATGGTTGGACCAGATTCAGGATCTCGAGGTCGTTCAGTGACCCAGGATACCCCGGCGCCGGTGAGCCCTTCCCAGGTTTCCTGCGCCCTGCCTGCTTCCCAACTGGAGGCATTCACCGTGCAGGGGAAGCGTCCCCACCGGGCCGCCGCTCCACGAACACCCGAGGAGATCAGCGAACTGCTGCGAGCGGCTCAGCGCGAGCACTGGGCGGTCGTGCCCTACGGTTCCGGGAGCCGCCAGGACCTCGGGAACCCTCCCGAGCGCTTCGACCTGGCTCTGGCAACCTCCCGCCTGGACCGAATCCCCGAATACGAGCCCCAGGACCTGGTGGTGAGGGTGGAGAGCGGGTGCCCTCTGGGACGGCTGCAGGAACTGCTGGCGGCCGATCGCTTGTGCCTGCCGGTGGATCCGCCCGCCTACCGGCAGACGACTCTGGGGGGGATGGTGGCCACCAACGCCAGCGGACCGGGTCGATTCGGCCATGGGACCCTGCGCGACTACCTGCTCGGAATCGGTGTCGTCCAGGCGGACGGATCCCAAACACGTTTCGGCTCGAGAGTGGTGAAGAACGTCACCGGATACGACATGTGCAAGCTCTATGCGGGCTCCTTCGGCACCC
>JAPOYZ010000304.1 GCA_026706325.1 Candidatus Aminicenantota bacterium | reverse complement strand
GACCGACCGGATAGGCCTCGCCAATACCCGTGATGCCGGCATCGGTCATGACCCTTGCAGATGGCCAGTCCCAGGCCGGACCCCCCGATCCCACGACCGGCGGCACGCGTGTGCTTGCGGAACAAGTGCGGCAGCAGTTCCGGAGCCACTCCCCGGCCTTCGTCCGCGACTGAGACCGACACATAGACACCGTCGCTCACTGCGGCGACCTCAATGGGGGTCGACTGCGGAGCGTTTCTGGCTGCGTTGGACAAGAGATTGTTCAAAACCTGGACGATGCGCTGTCGATCGGCCTCCACCCGAGGCAGGTCCGGCGGGAGGTCGATGCAGACGGTGTGCCGGCCACCCCCGCTCAGGAACGTCTTTCTGGCTTGATCCACCAAGCTGGCGACCTCGACGGCCTCGGGAGCGACCGAGAGCTTGCCCGTCTCGATGCTCCCCGCATCCAGCAGGTCGTTGATCAGGCCCTGCATATGATCGGCCTGCTCGTCGATGATGCGCAAGAACTGCCGTATCGCGACCGGGTCCGGTGCCGGTGAGGTGCCCAGCGCGGTGGTGGCCGAGCCCTTGATGGAGGTCAAAGGAACCCGCAGCTCGTGGCTCACCAGACCCAGAAACTCTGCCCGCATCCGCTCCAACTCCTCCAGTGGTGCCAGATCCTGCAGGGTGACGACCATGGACTCGAGGGCGCCGTCTGTCGAATGGATCGGGGTCGCGTTAATCAACGTCGTAATGCTCCGGCCGTCGGGAACCTCGAGGACGATCTCTTCGGCGCGCACCGTCTCGCCACTGCTCAGAGCCTGGGCCAGAGGCAACTCTTCAAGCGAGAACTCCCGTCCGTCAGCACGCCGAAACGTCAGGGACTCAAGCAGTTGCTCCGGGTCCTGGGCCGGCTGGCCCAGGCTCCTGACGATTCGCTTCGCCTCCCGGTTGAGCGACACTGGCTTGCCGGTTCGGGCAGCAAAGATGATGATCCCCACCGGCGAGGTGTCGACCAGGGCTTCCAGGTGGCCCCGCGCCCGCTGCTCGTCCCGGTGGATACGGGCATTGGCGATGGCTGTGGCCGCCTGAGCACCGAACGTCGCCATGATTTTTTCGTCTTCACTCGTGAACTCCCGGCCGCCCTCCTTTTCGCCTAGAAAGAAATGGCCCACATGCACGCCCCGATGACGCATCGGCGTGCACTGGAAGGTCTGCGACTGAATCGGGCCCGGGGAATGGCCGAGCGACCGGAGGTAGCCGGGAAAGTCTCGCAGTCTCAGCGGCCCCGGGAGATCCCGGAAGTGTTCAAACAGCCGGAGTCCGGCGGGCCATTCGACCACCTGTTGATGCTCGGCGGCCGTGATGCCGGAGGTAACGAATTCCAGGACCTGTTCCGATTCGCCGAGGGTCACCGCCCCGCCGAAACGGGCGCCGGTCAGCGCTCGGGCTCCGTCGACGACCTCGCGCAGGACGGTGCCGAGGTCGAGGCTCTCGCTGATCCGCAGGATCGCCGCGGTCAACCTGGAGATGCGGTCCCTTGGCCGCTCGTTTTCTTGCCTCAATTCGTCGCGATTCTTCAAGCGCCCAACCTCGCCGGACTCCCGGGGGGATTCGGCTCCGTGGAGGATCCAGATGCGGTGCTCTATGCATCCACCCGCTGATCGATTATTTCACAATCCTTTCGCCATAACAATTCATAATTTCACCTCCGTTTCACGAAGACGATCTATACTGGTCCTGTTGCCTGTGATTCAGAGGGTTGCACGCTTTACTCGCGCCGGAGGGAAGAGGTCCGTTGGCGTGCCGGGTTCGGGGCGGAGCCGCGTCACTGCTGGCCCTGGAGACGACCGGGCCCGGCACGTGGACGGCAGAGGATGAACAGATGAGGGGCTCCTATTACGACAAACGGAGCGTCGTTGTCCAACTTGAAGTCGCCGGCATGGACACCCAGCAGGCCGAAGCCGTGGCGAACGCCATCGGCTATAGCAAGGATCCGGCGGCCACCCGGGCAGAGATGAGGACGGCTCTGCGCTGGGCAGCCTTGGGGATCGTTGCAATTAACGTCGTTGTCACGGTGGTCCTCATCAAATGCCTGTAGTGACGGCTGAAAGGCGAAGAGGGTGGGGCTGAATTGACGAAGCCATTTATCCCATTGGTTGCGTTGTTCATGTTACCCGCTGTGTTGTACGCGGAGC
>JAPOYZ010000310.1 GCA_026706325.1 Candidatus Aminicenantota bacterium | reverse complement strand
ACACGACCGCCAGCGTGAAGTGGATCGTGAGCAGCGTCGCGCCGTAGAACAGGATCGAACTCCAGCACGGTCCCCGCCGGCCGCGCCTCCTGAAGCTGGAGCCGCACTCCCTTCATGGAATCGATCAGGTAATCGTCGACGAAGAGTTCCAAGTTGGAGCCGATGTCCAGAGGTTTCATCTTCTGACCATGGCTGGAGGGACGGGACTCGGCCAACCCCAGCGTGAGCAGGACCAGCAAGCCGATGGATAGTGGAAAACGCCCTTTCATCTACTCCTCCTGTGCGTCGTTTCTTCGGAAGCCGACCCGAAGCATACGTCGTCGACCAGCGCGAGAAAAGGGAAATGAGGAAAGAGGCGCGAGGGACGGGGATTGGGGAGGCTCCGGCCGGAGAGGGCTACCCGCCCGGACCGTCCGCGCTGAAGTAGGCTTCCAGGGAATTCAGCTGATCCGCCAACTCCTCGATGTGATGCTGGAGCAGATTGCGAACCGACAAGAGTCCGGTGACGCGATTCTCCGAGTTCACCACCGGCAGGTGCCGGATGTGCCGGGCGACCATGAGTTCCAGGGCTTCTCCCGCTTCCGCCTCTTCTCCAACCGTCTGTACGGCCGTGGTCATGACATCGCGTACAGTCGTGGCTTCGGGATCCAACCGGGGTACCACGACTCTCACCATGACATCCCGTTCGGAGAAGATTCCGACCAGTTGGTCCCCCTCCAGGACGGCGGCGGCGCCGATTCTGGCGTTCCGCATGGACATGGCGGCCGAGAGCACCGTCGCGTCGACCTTCACACTCGGGGGCGGCACTTGCGCCAACTTGATCACCTTCATTCCAGTACCTCTCCACGCCTTGAAGAATCAAGGCAGGAATGGATCGAGTATACCAGCCCGTGGCAAAAGTCGTCACGGGATTCGACCGTCCCTGCACAGGCGCGGACTGCGTTGCTATCGGCTCACATGACGACCGGCCCGGAGACGTCGTCATCTTCCTCAATCTCCAGGACTTCCGCCGCCCGGATCCGGCGCTTGTACCGCTGGAAAAAGACCGCTGCCGCGACGATGCCCAGAACCAGTCCGATGGCGTGGGCCCGGTAGCTGATCTCCGGTTGAACAGCCGAGGGCAGGAAGAGGATCAGAGCCACACCCAGGCTTCGCAGCACCCGTTTCTTCAGGGGGAGGCTCCGCTCCACCAGGATATAGGCAGTCAACCAGAATCCGCCCATCACGTGGGTCATGCCCGATGCCCCCACCAGGTGAACCTCGGGGGGATAGGTCAGTAGCGAGAGGTAGTTGGTGAGGGCGCCCAGAACGACGACGCCCAAGGGATAGACTCCGAACCCGAAATAGCCGTAAAGGAGGTAGCCGAAGAAGACCACGAAGGGAAGATTGGAGAACAGGTGCTTCCAGTCGGAATGGACGGCCATAGCGGAAAACAGCCGCCAATATTCGTGCTGGTCCAGGACCCGGGAGGGCACGGCGGCCGAGAGTCGCATGAGGCCGGGAGAGTCCCTCCAGACCAGAATGGTCACGAACAGGATGACCATGGCGATGGCGGCCGCGATCAGGCCGCTGTTCTCGGCCGGCTTTTGCGAGAGGAGGGTCCTCTTGACGACGATCCGCGGCTGTGTCCAGTTGAATTCCGTCTTCATAGGCAAGGCATCGGCGGCTTTCCATCATAGGAGCGGAAGCCCACGTGTTCAACGCGCGGGTGGGTTCCCGCGGCGGGCGTCGTTTGGAAACGTGTCAGACGCCGGCGCCGTGCTAACATCGATGCGCCTCGAGGCCCATCCATGAATTGTCTGCGAAGTCCCGTTCCGTCCGACCTCCCGGTGCTGAAAGAGCTCTGGCCGCGGCTTTCGGATGCCGCGCTGGAGGCACAGATCCGTGGCTCCCGGATTCGAATCATCCAAGCCGGCGGGAAACCGGTGGGCTTCCTCAAAACCCACGTGATCTGGGAGTCGCTCCCCTTCATCGAGCTCATCGTCATCCGCGAATCGGAGCGGGGTCACGGTTACGGCACGAGGGCGGTGCGGGAGTGGGAACGGCAGATGGCGGACCTCGGCTTCGACCTGGTGGTCATGTCCACCCAGGCCGCCGCTACGGCCCAGCATTTCTGGCGCAAGCTCGGCTACCGGGATTGCGGCGCTCTCACCATTAGAGACCAGCCTGCCGAGATCTTCATGCAGCGCCGCCTTACCGGCGACTCCTAGCCGTCCGTGGCGACTTTCGAGACGGACTGTTAAAGTTCGGAAAATTCAATCATGCGCCCGTAGCTCAGCTGGACAGAGCAACGGACTTCTAATCCGTGGGTCGGGGGTTCGAATCCCTCCGGGCGCGCCACCGGCCTTCGACGAGACTGCTCAGCTTTCGGACGAGTATCTCGTCGTGATCGATCCATTCCAACCAAGGGCGGGCTCCGAACTCGAGGCGTATGTTCCGGACGCCACGACGACCGAAAATCGGGAGACGGAACGTCACCTGATCCGAATACACTCGCCTCTTGACCATGCGCCAGCGCGCCAGACTTCATGAAGAGACCAGCGCCGGAATCCTGAAGACTCGACATGCCGAAAAATATTCACGAGGTCAGAGATCCGATTCACGTGTTCGTCCGCTTGGACAGCGATGAGCGGAGAGTCCTGGATTCCCGGCCGCTTCAAAGACTGCGCCATATTCACCAACTGGCCATGGGCTACCTTGTGTATCCAGGGGCGACGCACAAGAGATTCGAACATTCCCTGGGCGTCATGGAACTCGCCAGCCGGGTTTTTGACGTAGTGACGCATCGGGAGAATGTCACGGATGAGATTCGAAATCTCCTGGGGCCCATTTCCGTCCGCGACCGGCGTGCCTACTGGCGACGGGTTTTGCGGATGGCCGCGCTCTGCCACGATGTCGGCCACCTGCCGTTCTCGCATTCGACCGAAAGGCTGCTGCCGGATGGCTGGAATCACGAACGACTGACGAGGGAATTCATTTCCAGCGAGGAAATGGAAAAGTATGGCGCTCCACGACTCCACCGCTCCGAACTGAGGATGTGGTGAAACTGGCGGTGGGCCCGAAAAAAGTCAATGACCTGATCTTCAATGACTGGGAAGCCATTCTTGCGGAAATCATCGTAGGCGATGCCTTCGGCGTGGATCGCATGGACTACCTCTTGCGCGATTCTCATCATGCAGGAGTCGCCTACGGCAAGTTTGACCACTACCGGCTCATCGATACACTACGCATTCTTCCGAAACCGCAGTCAAACGACAACGAGAGCGCTCACGAGCCTTCGCTCGGCGTGGAGGAAGGTGGCATTCAATCGGCTGAAGCACTGATGCTGGCGCGATATTTTATGTACTCCCAAGTCTACTTCCATCCTGTCCGTCGAAGCTATGACCTTCATCTGAAGGACTTTCTGGCGGAATGGCTCCGTGACGGCTCTTTTCCGACCAATCCGGAAGACCATTTGAAAATGACGGACAACGAGATCACTGCTGCGATACGGAAAGCCGCGACGGCGGATAATCACCGTGGCCACCTGCATGCCCGCCGAATCGTGCAACGGGAGCACTTCAAGCAGATCTATGGACGGAATCCTGAAGATGTCCTGGTCAATCCTGAATGTGGCGCTGCAATTCACAGGTCCCTGTGTAATGAGTATGGCCCAGAACATTTCCGACATGATCGTTACTTTCAACAGGACGTTGCACCAGATTTTCCAGTGCGTCTACGAGATGGTCGATTGGAGCCCTCAATTGCCGTCTCTGATGTACTGAAGACTCTCCCGATTCTGTCAGTCGATTTCGTATTCGCAGATCGCTCGATATTCGATGAAGCGGAGACGTGGTTGAATACTCATCTTGAACGGATTATCCAGCCTCAAAGCGAGAATGAAGGAGGAGAAGAATGAATAGAGTCGCGAAAGGCGCATTGATCACTAGACTGATTGAAAGATTGAAACAAGAAGGAAGCTGGTGTGGAGAAACGCATGTGCAAAAGGCAGTCTATTTTCTCCAAAATCTCATGGACGTTCCTTTGGGCTTTAATTTCATCTTGTACAAGCATGGTCCGTTCTCGTTCGATCTGAGGGACGAACTCACGGCATTGCGCGCAGACGGCTTACTGAGACTGGAAACCAGGGCACGGTATGGCGCACGGATAGCCACAACCGATCAGAGCGCCTACATCCGGAAGTACTACCCTCGAACTTTGTCGAAACATGAAAAGGTCATCGATTTCATATCTGGACAGATCGGGAAAAGAGGCGTGGTTGAACTGGAGCAACTGGCCACAGCCCTGTATGTGACCAGGGAATCCGATCGTCATGCTCCGACAGAGACCAGGGTGAAGAAACTGATTACTCTAAAGCCCCACGTACGAAAAGACGACGCTCGGAAAGCCGTTTCAGCAGTGGATCGCATGATCGAACTCGCTCACGACGTGAACTGAAGGCTGTACGAGGGATGTCGAGTCGAGAGGCGAAGCCCCGGAACAATTGGGAGTGGGACTATGCAAGACTTTGACGGAGGAACTTCCATTCCCCCTGGGCTGGGGCTCGCCGGATCGGCGACTGGAAGGTCCCCGATCCAGCGGTTGGAAGCCGCTGCTCCACTCAGAAGTTGTATCCCATGGCGACGTTGAACTGGTCCAGACCGGTCTTGGACCGGTTCCGGTTCCACTGGTAGTCGGCCTTGACCACGATGTTGGAAATCGGCTTGAGCTCCAGGCCCAAGGTGTGAAACGACCGGTCCCGCGCGGGGTTGCGAAGGTATCCGGCCGGCACCTGTGCCTGGGTGTCGAGAGTCTCGGCCCGGTAGTAGGGCATCAGCCTCACGTCTTCCCGGACCCGGGAAAGCAGGTTGTAGCCGAATTGGAGATAGCCTCCCTGTTGAGTCTCGCCCACCGAGTTCTTCCCGGTGTATCCGAGGGCCTGATTCAGCTCGGCTACGTCGTCCAGGGAGGCCCGGGCAAAGAGGCCCCTCAGGTCGAAGCCCTCCATCTGGATCTGCGCGTGAAGCTCCCCGATCCGGGTCCCCACATCCAATTCCTGTCCGTCGAAGGTCAGTCCCTGCCCTGAGCCTCCGTTGTAGAAGGAGCCGCCGACGAAGACTCCCGGAGTGGGGTTCACGTCGACTCGCGTGACCACGGCCATGTGAGAGGACTTCGCCTTGTACCCCTTTTGCCGGCCGGCACGCAGGCCGTCGGAGCTGAACTTCGAGCCCAGCAGGCCGTTCACCACGTAGACCCGGTAGTCGAACATCCCCGCCGACCCCACGAAGCCGAACCCGTTCTCCCGCCAGGTGCTGGGCATGATCCGGCGTTCCGTCTCCGGCCGATTGGCTCCCACGAAGACCGTGGGTTCATGAAGCTCGTTGACCAGACCCATGGGGACCAGGAGCAACCCTCCGCGAAGAGTCAAATGGTCGTTCGCCAGGAAGTCCAGGTAGGCGAACTCAACCGACGTGGAACCTCCAAGGCTGGTGGATCCGTGCTCGATCTCGATCTCCGAATTGAAGACGAACCGGTCGTTGAACCGATAGCCGGCGTAAAGGATCCACCGCAGGAAATCGAACTGGGTGGTCTTGGAGACGGGATCTCCCGACTCGTCGCGTCCGTTGTAGTTATTGTAGAGCATCTCGCCGTAGCCGGCGATGGAGACACCCTGCCGCTTCCGGTAAACGCTGGCGGCCGCCGGGCCGAGTCCTTTGCTTCGAGCCTGGTCATCCGTGACCTCAAGGTCCGGCTCGCCGCTCCGGAGCAGTTCTACTTCGGTGGCGAGGATGTCCAACTGGCGGCGGATTTCCGCCAATTCGCCAGGCTGGGACGCCGGCTGGAGCTGACGCTCTTGTTCCCTCTCGAGCTTTTCCAGCCTCCGTTCGAGCTCCTCGAGCTTGGCCTTGAGTTCGTCCTTCCCGGCCTCCATGAGAGTCGGCCCAAGAACCATCAAAGAGACGCCGGCCACGAAAACCCTGCACCACCGTTGGCGCGTCCTTGATCTTGTCTTCCGCTGCATGCGAATCTCCCTGTGTTCCATTCGTGGAACTCAATCCCGTTCGGTTGTCGCTGTTGGTGTAGGGAAGCTATAGTGAGGATTGGTCTTTGTTCGAAGGCCGCTTTATCGAATCGGGGTGCACCGACGCCACCGGTGCACCCCACCCCCTCAATTCATTCCCCCGGTTTTTCCAATATTCAACGCCTCATGGCCGCGTGCCGCGAGCATCTTATTGAAAATGGATTTCAACATCAACCCATGTCTTCATTATTTCTTGGAAAGGTCAAACCATGAACAGGTTGCTTGTGATCGCACTGCTTTTGGGCGCCGCCGGGGAAGCCGAGGCCGGGGAGAAGGTCAAGACCTCTCCCTTCACCGAACCTCAGAAACGGTCCAAGCGAATACGGGCCAACAACGGGGCGTGGAATCCCATCGTCGACGTGACCGACGTGTTTCCGGGAAACCGGGCGATGGACCGCCAGGGTGTTTTCAGGCTCTTCGACGGCGCCATCGGGGTCAAGCTCCGAGTCGAACGGGCGGAGAGCTCCGAACCCCTTCTGGAGGCGACGGCCGAGTGGGAGCAGGGAGAATTCATCGGCCCCCTGTTCATCTGGAGGGCCGGCGGGCTTCTCCACATGATCTACGAATGCTCCCGGGCCAATGCCACCGCCTACGCCACCAGCACCGACGGCTACAACTGGACGCGCCCGGAAATGGGTCAGGTCGAATTCGACGGGTCTTCGGCCAACAACCTCCTGCGTAACGGCATCCGGGGCGCCACGGGCGTCTTCATCGACCCCCAGGCGCCGGCGGCGGAACGCTTCAAGGCCATGGGGGGCGACATGGCCTGGTACGACCCGGCGACGCTGCAGCCGCTGGAAGGCGAGGAGGCCATGCGGCGTTGGAACCGGGAGACCTACGAGGAAGATTACAAGGGACCCCGAGCCGAGATCTGGGGGCGCACCCTGGGCTGGATCTCGGCGGACGGCCGGGACTGGAAACCGCTGGAGAAGGCCCTGGGCATGCGTCCGGTCAACGGCGGCATCTCCGCCCACTACGACGAGGCCAACGGCGAGTACATCGCCTACCAGCAGATCATGGGCAACACCGCCGAGCTGATGCCGGGGATCGGGACCGCCCGCATCGAGGAGGAGACCCAGCGCCGCACCATCGGGTTCTCGCGCACCAAGGATTTCAGATCCTGGCCCGCCCCCAAGCTGATTCTGGCGCCCGATGCCCTGGACGACCTGGACATCTCCTTTTACGGAGCCAACTACTTCCCCTATCCGGGGCGCACCGATCTTCACGTCATGGTCATCCCCGTCTACCACCAGCAAAACGACCACGTGGACACGCAGATCGCCTTCAGCCGCGACGGCCTCTTCTGGATCCGGCCCGAGCGCCGGCCCATCCACACGGTAGGCCCCCCCGGCAGCGGGTACGATAGCCAGGTGCACACCTGGCGCAACGGGATGCTGGAGCTTCCCGACGGCCGCTGGGCCGTGCCCTACACGGGAATGTCTAGCCTCCACAACGTCTACGGACACGACCATCTCTTCCCCCAGGGCCGGCCCATTCAGATCCGTTACATGCTGTGGCAACCGCATCGCTTCATCGGGATCGAGGCGGAGAGCGAAGGCCGGTTCACGATTCCCACCATCTACCGGCACGGCAACGAACTGCGGTTGAACTACCGCTGCGCTCCGGGCGGCTGGATCAGCGTGGAATTGATGACGAAGAGCCCCTCCATGAATCAAGCCGATCTGCCCCCCATCGAGGGCTTCACCTTCGCCGAGTCCGACCGGTTGACGGGCGACGAGTCCGACCGGGTCGTGACCTGGAAGGGCAGGAGCGATCTCTCCGGGATCGGGGAGACGGCGGCATTCCGCATCCGGATGTTCCAGGCCAAGCTCTTCGCCTACAAGTTCTGAATCTGTTCTCCGGCGTGCGGACGCGGCCGAACGCCGTGACGCCTCTTGCCGCGGGCTGTTATGATGCAAGTGTTCCGACTCAACGACTTCGGAGTTCAAAACCATGAAATATCTGCCTTCCCTGGTGCTGATTCTCTCCACCGCTGTCCCCCTCCACTCCGGCAACTGGCCTCACTTCCGGGGTCCGAGCTACAACGGATCGACGCCTGAGCAGGGCCTGCCCACTCAGTGGTCGCCGACCGAGAACATCGCTTGGCGCGCCGCCCTGCCCGGACCTAGCGCGGCCACGCCCGCCGTCTGGGAGAATCACGTCTTCGTTTCCAGCACGGACCCGAATGCCGATTCGCTGAAGGCCCTCTGCTTCGACCGGACCAGCGGCAAGCTTCTCTGGCAGCGGGAAATCTCCAAGGGAATCGGCCGGGACACCCGGAGCTACTACGCGTCGCCGTCGCCCACCACTGACGGAAAAGTGGTCGTCTTCTTCTACGGCAACGGAGAAATGGCGGCGTTCGACTTTTCGGGGCATCAGCTCTGGCGCCGGCACATCGGCAAAGACTACGGCGAATTCGCGTTCTTCTGGACCTTTGCCTCCAGCCCCCTGATCTTCGACGGGAAGCTCTACCTCCAGGTCCTGCAGCGCGACGTCCCCATCGAGGGACGCGGCTTGAAGGACCGCAAGAACCGGTCCTACATCCTGGCCATGAAACCGGAGACCGGCGAGACCTTGTGGCGCAGCTTCCGCCCCAGCCAGGCGGTGGCCGAATCCCGCGAGGCCTTCACCACCCCGGTCCCCTTCGTTCACAACGGGCGGCGCGAGCTGCTGGTGGTGGGAGGCGACGACCTCAGCGGCCACGACCTGGAGACCGGAAAGGAGCTGTGGCGCTGGGGAACCTGGAATCCCACGCGCATCCGGCACTGGCGCCTGGTTCCGTCCCCCGTGGCCAACGAGGACGTGATCCTGGCCTGCGCCCCCAAGCGGGATCCCATCTACGCCATCAAGACGGGCGGCGTCGGACGGCTGGACGACAGCTCCATCGCCTGGGTCAGCAAGGACGTTCGGGCGGTGACCTCAGACGTGCCCACTCCCGCCTACTACGACGGAGACTTCTTCGTCCTGAGCGACGTGCGGAAGTCCCTCTCGCGAATCGAACCCAAGACGGGCAAGGTGAAGTGGACGATTCAGACGCCGGGTCGCAGCAAGTACGAGGCTTCGCCCCTGGCCGGCGACGGCAAGCTCTACCTGATCAATTTCGACGGGGACGTGGTGATCGTGGACGCTGCGGATGGTGAAATCCTCAACAACATCGCCATGGGCGACGCGGAAGAAGCCCCGGTCCGCTCCACCGTGATCGCAGCCCAGGGGCGACTATTCGTCCGGACCAACAACACCCTGTTCTGCATCGGCCAGGACTGATGGGACTCCGGCCGATTACTGGAGTTTTCCCCGGCCCATCAGCGGCCAGACGGTCTCCACGCGGCCGCTGCGGATTCCGTACAGGACATCGTGCAGGAACACCGTCGAGTCCGAGTATCCGGGGATGATCTCGATCTTGTCCCCCACCCGGGGCGATTCGCCGGGCTCGGCCAACCGGATGATTCCGTGCTCTGCCGACATCACGAACTCCTTGGCATCGATCCCTCCCAGGACCTCGGGATCGGCGTCGACCCGGCCCATGGTCTTGAAACCGGCGTCGCAGATGATCCGGCAAGGGTGGGGCCGGCTGGTCACGGTGGACAGGATCGTCAGGGCGAATTCGTGTTCCACGCCGAACTGGCGGCGGTAAGAGATGTCGCAGTAGATCCCGCCCCCCGCCTCGATCTCCGTGACGCCGGAAACGAAAGCGCTGATCCAGTAGGTCCCGGTGCCGCCGCAACTGACGATCTCCACCGGTATCCCCGAATCCCGGATGGCCCGGGCGGTGCCCGTCAACTTGCCCAGCGCCTCCTCGATCATCCGTTTCTTCTTGCCCATGTCCGGTTCGAACAGCGCATGGGCCTCCCAGGTCTGCAATCCGGCGAAGCGGACGTGCCGCAACCGGGCGATCCGGCGGGCCAGGGAGATGGTGGGTTCTCCCGGCAGGACTCCGGCGCGCTGCATTCCCACGTCCACCTCGATCAGGACCCGGGGACGAACGCCCCTGGCTGCGGCGGCGCGGTCGATCTCCCGGACGTTTTCGAACTGGTCCACACAGACCATGACGTCGGCCCGGCGGCAGACGTCGACCAGACGGTCGATCTTCGTCGGACCCGCGATCTGGTTGGCCACCAGGATGTCGCGGATACCGGCGTCAGCCATGACCTCCGCCTCCCCCAGCTTGGCGCAGGTGATGCCGTGGGCCCCCGCTTCAAGGCACAGTTTCGCCAGGGCCGGCGTCTTCATGGCTTTGGTATGGGGCCGCCATCCCACCTTGGCGTCACGAATGATGGTGCCCGTCATGCGGTCGATGTTGCGCTGAAGTACATCCAGATCCACCATCAGGGCCGGCGTGTCCAGCGCCTCCCGGGGTTGTCCCACCAAACTGCTCACGGGAAATTCCTCCTGCCTGAATTCCGCTTCGTCGGCTGCGGCAGCGAAAAGAGTCGCGTCAATCCCATCAGTTTACTACGGCGCAGTCCTGCGGCGGGCAAATGGGCAAGATTCATCGTGGGCGGCTTGGCATCCTGGCCCGTATGGACAGTCTCCGCGCCGCAGAAGTAGAATTCCGGCCATGTCACGCTTGATTTCCATGCTCGCAATACTCCTAGCGCTCGGAATGCCGCTCCCGGGCCAATCCGAAACCCGGCGCTACCTATACATGAGCACACCGGACGGAGCTCAGGTGCAAGGCCGCTCGGGCACCGGAATCCTCATCTTCGATATCGACAACGGCCACAAGTTCGTCCGGCGGATCCACGTCCCCATCTTCCAGGAAGGACTTCGGGGCTTCACCGGGAGCCTGGTCAACCACTCCGTCTACTACTCCACGACCAACCACCGCCTAGGCGCTTTCGACCTGGAGACGGAGAAGATCCTGTGGGAGAACACTTTCGCGCCGGGATGCTGCGACCGTTCCTCCATCACCCTGGACGGCAAGAAGATCTACGCTCCCACCGGATTCTGGTACACGGAGGAAGACGCCGGCTTCGTGGTGATCAATGCCCGGAACGGGGAATTCATCAAGCGGGTCCCCGTGGGCCCCAACGCCCACAACAGCATCGTGGGCCTGGACGGACGGCACGTCTTCCTGGGAACCCGGACCATGCTGACCATGTTCGACATTCGGGACGACAGCATCGTCCGCCAGATCCCGGACGTGGGCGAGTACATGATCTTTCCGTACACCGTCACCCGCGACCACAGCCTGGCCTTCGTCTGCCTGGGGAAACACGTCGGGTTCGACGTGGTCGATCTGAAACAGGGCAAGCTCCTGCACCGAGTCTTCGCCGGCAAGGAGAAGATTCGCCATCGGACTCACGGCGCCGGTCTGACACCGGACCACAAGGAACTGTGGATCAGCGACCAGTCGGGCCGGAAGCTCTTCTACTTCGACGCCACGCGGATGCCGCCCCGGGAGATGGGCCACGTGAACCTCTCCATGGGAGGCCACGGCTGGGTCACCTTCAGCCTGGACGGCACGTACGCCTATTCCCACGCGCCCGATATCTTCGAGGTCAGGACCAAGAAGCGCGTCGGCGTCTTCAGGGATGAAAACGGCCGCCCCTTCGCCAGCTCCAAGTTCATCGAGGTGCACTTCCGTGACGGCAAGGTCGTCACCATGGGGAGCGAGTTCGGACTCGGCCGCCGTTAGTCCGCATTTCTCACCGGAGGGCCATCATGAAACGATACTTCCGTGCCCGAACGCTCACCCGGCGCGGGATGGTGGGCTCGTCCCTCCTGGGGCTGGCCGGGATCGGAACGGCGAAGGCGCCCGCCTATGGAGCGCCGGCTCCGGCGCCAGCCGAAAGCGGCGATACCGGCCACCTCGTCCACATGGACCGGGTGGAGCGCTTCGTCGCCATCGACAACAAGTGCGCCTGGCCCAACCTGACCCTGATGCCCGACGATTCCATCGTCGCCACCATCTTCGGGAGTCCCTGCCACGGCTTCTGCGACGGGGCCGCCGAGTGCTGGAGAAGCGAGGACGGCGGCCGCATGTGGAACTTCGTGAGCGTCCCGGCCCCCAATGAACCGGGGACCAACCGGAAGGACCTGGCGGCCGGCCTGACGCCCAAGGGCTCCTTCGTGGTCCTCTGCAGCGGCTCCAAGGTGGCCCCTCCCGATCCGGTCACCAAGATGAGGCCCGTCCTGCAATCGGTGGTCTGCCGGTCCACCGACGGCCTCAAGACCTGGACCTGCAACAGCAGCCTGGAACTGCCCCCCGGCGCGGATCACGTCATTCCCTTCGGCGACATCGTCGCCCTGCCCGACGGCCGCCTGGCCGTTACGGGCTACACCGGCGACCACATCCGGCACAATACGGCGTGGATCTTCTTCAGCGACGACGACGGGCGTACCTGGGGCAACCCCCGCCCCATCGGCGTGGACGACTTCAATGAGTCGACCCTGCTCGTCACCGGTGGAACCCGGCTCCTGGCCGCCACCCGGACCCACCGGAACAGTCATACCCACATCTCGGTCTCGGAAGATTCCGGACAGACCTGGAGGCATCTGGGCCCCGCATCCCTTCCGGGACAGATGCCAGCCAACCTCATCCGATTGCAGGACGGGGGGATCCTGCTCACGTATGGTTCCCGGCTGCGGGGAATGCTGGGGGTCTTCGCCCGCATCAGCCGCGACGAGGGCCTGACCTGGCGCGCGCCGCGAGTGCTCTTCAACACGACGGTGCGCCGGGCGAACACGCGGCCGGGGGGCGTCGACGGCGGCTACCCCTCCAGCGTGCAACTGAAGGACGGCACCATCGTCACGGCCTACTACTGCCAGCGGATCCCCATGCACCAGCGCTACCACATGGGCGTCGTCCGGTGGCGGGTCTCGTGAGCTGCGGTTGAAGAAGCCGGGGCGGGTGCCGGCTTATGCCCGCGCCGGCCGGCCGGAGCGTTCACCGAATCGGTGGAATGCCGCTTGCTCCTGGATCATTCGGACGGCGTAGCCTTCCGCCGCAGCGTTGAGCTTGTCCATGGCCGGGGCCGGCAGAGTCAACTGGGTCCCCTTGAGGTTTTCCTCGACGTGCTCCGGTTTTTCCGCGCCCGAAAGAACGCTGGCCACCTCGGAATGGGCGGCCACCCAGGCGACGCAGACCTGGGGCCGGGTGACCCCCAGCTCCCCGGCCACCTCGTCCAGGACCGTCACCACGTCCATGAGGGCGGACCCTTCAGGGACCTCCCGTCCCGGCACGAGATTGCCCCCTCCCAAGGGGCTGAAGGCCATGAGTCCCAGGTTTCCGCGCCGAATCAAGGGGAACAGCCCGTCGACCATGAGGCTTCTGCGATCTCCGGCCACGATGGTGAAATAGTCCTGCAGCCCCGCCAAGGGAGCCGTGCCGGGTTGATTCCCCGATTCCAAGAGTTCCTCCACCTGCCTCGGCAGGTGATTGGAGACCCCCCAGTAGCGGATCTTGCCCGACTCGACCAAGGCGGTCATGGCGGCGGCGATCTCCTCCATGTGAGCCCGCGTCGGAGCATCCCGGCCCGGCTCCTCCGCATGAAAGGAGGGAGTTTTCCGGTCTGCGGCGTGGAGGAAATAGAGGTCGATGTAGTCGGTTCCCAGGCGCTTGAGACTGCCTTCCACCCTGCTTCTCAGGATCGGCTCGGTGACGGCGATCCTCTCACCGTCGACGCGCGGATTGGCCTTGGTGGAGATCACCACCTCGTGCCGGCGGCCCGCAATCCCGTGGCCCAGGGCGATCTCCGATTCGCCCGACCCATAGGCCTCGGCCGTGTCGAAGAAGTTGATTCCCACGTCGATGCAGTGGCGCAAGAAATCGTGGGCCTCTTTGCTGTCCCCCCGGCGGGAGAGATGGCTCCGGAAGGCGGTTCCCTGGCACAGCCGGGAAACCCACAGGTCGGTGTGTCCGAATCTCACCAGGTGGGAGGGACGATCCGTGGTCCCGGCCGGAGGCGAGGTGGCGCAGCCGGTCTTGGACATGCCCAGGGCAGCCGATCCGGCAACGGCTCCGAGAGTCTTCAGAAAGCGTCTGCGATCCGTGTCAGGGACCATTGCCAACTCCGTGGGAAAACCGCGGCGGCGGCCGCCGCGGGCGCTCAAGCAATGATGTCGTGGACCACCTTCCCGTGCACGTCGGTCAGGCGGAAGTCCCGGCCCGAATAGCGGTAGGTGAGCCGTTCGTGGTCGATGCCCATGAGGTGGAGGATGGTGGCGTGCAGGTCATGGACATGCACCCGGTTCTCCACCGCCGTGAGCCCGAACTGGTCGGTGGCGCCGTAGCTGAACCCTCCCTTGACGCCGCCGCCGGCCATCCAGACGGTGAAGCCGTAGTGGTCGTGGTCCCTTCCTTTTTGCCCCTCCGACGTGGGCGCCCGGCCGAACTCGCCGCCCCAGATCACCAGGGTCTCGTCCAGCATGCCCCGCTGCTTCAGATCCTTGATCAGGGCCGCGATCCCCCGGTCGCAGGCATCGGCCAGCTTCTTGTGACCACCCGCGATGTCGCTGTGCCCCGTATCCCAGGCGATGTCGTAGTGGTCGATGGAGTGGGAGATCTGAACCATCCGCACTCCCCGCTCCACCAGGCGCCGGGCCAGCAGGCAGCCCTTAGCGTACTCGCTGTCGCCGTAGAGTTCCCGAGTGGCCTTGCTTTCTTGGGAGAGGTCGAACGCCTCCGGGGCGGCAAACTGCATCCGAAAGGCCATCTCCATGGCCTGGATGCTGCTCTCCAGGTTCTGGTCCCGTTGCTGCCGCTCCAGGTCGAGCCGGTTGAGGCGGGTCAGGAGATCGACCTGCTGACGCTGTTCCGTCCGGGGCAGCCAGTTGTTCTTGAGGTCCCTCAAGATCCGGTCCGGCTTCATCTCGTGCAGGTTCACGTAGGTACCCGCGTACGCCCCGGGGAGGAAGGAGTTTCCCCAGTTCGCCAGCTTGCCGCGCGGCTGGCCCCGGGGGCTCATGGCCACAAACCCGGGAAGATCCTGGTTATCGGAACCCAGTCCGTAGACCAGCCAGGAGCCCATGCTGGGCCGGCTGGGCTGCAGGTGGCCCAGGTTCATCATCAGGATGGCCCCGGCGTGCTCCGGGATGTTCGTGTGCATGGAATGAATGAAGCAGATGTCGTCGACGCACTCGCCCACCTTGGGGAAAATGTCGCTGACCCACTTGCCGCACTCGCCATACCGCTTGAATCCGAAAGGCGACGGGAAGAGCCCGTTCTTGGTGTTCCGAAGGGACTTCCGGTCCACGATGGCGGGTCGCTGTCCCTGGTACTTCCGGATCTCCGGCTTGTAGTCGAAGGTGTCCACCTGGGAGGGACCGCCGGGCATGAAAAGCTGGATCACGTGCTTGGCCCGCGGAGCGAAGTGGGGCGCCTTGGGAGCCAGAGGTGAACCCGTTGCCGAGAGCGGCGCTCCCGAATCCCCGGTCCCCAGAACATGCTCGTCAGCCAGGACGCCCGCGAGACCCAGGACGCCGAATCCCGCACCCAGCCGGTGCAGCATGTCGCGCCGGTCCAACGGCGGAGGGGGCGGCGGGTGAAACATGGCTTCAATCTCCTGAAAAGTTTGAGCTTATTGTCTCACGATCTCGCTGACATCGGAAGAGGGGTCCATTGTCATCTCACGCGTTTGCCCTCGTAGCACATTGTCTGAACTTCTACCGCGTCCGAGCCTCCATGACCCAAACCGTCATTCCGGTTCCTGACAACGAGCTCCCCGTTCCTCTTCAAGCAGTTCTGCCGCGGATACTCCCGGCGCGACCCTGGCATAGCGCAGACAACGCTCGCGCCACTCGTGGCGGGCCAATTCGTGCTCTATAGCGGCCAGCACGATGTCGTTCGTGGTGCGCTTTTCGAATTCCGCCTGGCGGCGCAGGCGCTCATGCAGGTCAGGCGGGATGTTCTTTACTTGCAGGTTCATGGATTCACATTCTTCCTGTTTCTGTCCTGCGCGGAAACCGCCGAATCCGGGAATTGGGGAGATCCCAGGTAAATCCGGCACCTGTTTCACACGGTAGGGGCACCTTTTGGGTGCTCTCTCTCGTTCCCGAATCAATCGACGGCTCGGGGAGGGCGACCACACAAGAGTCGCCCCTACTACCGCACGTACATGAACTCGTTGGAGCTCATGAGGACTTGGCCGTAGCGTTCCCAGGGACTCAGTTCCGAGCCGGACGGGGAATCGGCCTGCAAGAATCGGAGGCCCATGTGGGTTTCCTCCTCGCTCGGGGGCCGGCCGAACAGAAGCCGGTAGGCATGGCCGATTCTCTCCGAGTTATCGGCGGAATCGCTCTCGAGCCTCTTGGAGAGCGCCTTGGCCCGATCCACCATGAACGGACTGTTCATCAGGAAGAGAAACTGCTGCGGGACGATGCTGGTGCCCCGTTCTGAAACCGTGGCCCTCATGATGGGGAAATCGAATAGCCGCAGGAACTGGTCGGAACCGGACTGGTCGCCGTTGCGGCTGACCTTGGCGTAGAGCGTCCGCCGATTGCTGCCGGTGATGTCGTCCACCGGTGGACCGCCCACCTCCAGGTCCAACTCCCGGGTCACGGCCAGCAGGGAGTCCCGCCACGATTCCACGTCCATTCTGCGGGGGTTCATGCGCCAGAGCAGCTCGTTGTCGCTGTCGACGGCAAAGGCCCGGGCATCGAACCGGCTGCTCATCTGATAGGTGGCCGAGGTCATGATCAGCCGGTGCAGCGACTTGATCGACCAATTCGACTCCATGAAGCTGGCAGCCAGCCAGTCCAGCATCTTCCCATGGGTCGGGTCCCGGCCCAGCGTCCCGAAATTGCCGGGCGACCGGACCAGCGCCTTGCCGAAATGATGCATCCAGACCCGATTGACCATCACCCGCGCCGTCAGTGGATTGGACGGGTTGGCCACGGCCTCGGCCAGCTCGACCCGCCCGCTCCCCTGGTTGAACCGGGGTGTGCCGGTCCCGGACAGGACCCTCAGGAAACGCCGCGGCGCCATATCCCCCGGTGTTCGCAGGTTGCCCCGAACGGCCAGAGGCATGTCCTGATTCCCCGTCTCGGCCAGAACTTGGAGGAAATCGTACTTGGCCGGCGCCTCCTCCTTGAGTTTCTCGACCTCCGCCTTCAACTGCTTGATCAGCTCTTCCTCTTCGGGCGACAGGCCCCTCATTTCCTCCCGGGCCCGAGCCCCGAGGTCCCGTTGTTTTTCCTGCACCGCCTTGATCTTTTCCTGGTGAGCCTCATAGGCATCGACCACCCCCTCCGGGACCAGGGGCAGCTCACTGGTCACGGTGTTGGCGAAGATCCCGGCCAGGGAGTAGTAGTCCTGCTGGGGAATGGGATCGAACTTGTGGTCGTGACAGCGGGCGCAGGAAACCGTGACCGCCATGAAGCCGCGAGTCAGAGTGTCGATCCGGTCGTCCAGGGTCTCGCCCCGGGCTTGGGCCACACTGTCGGGATCGCCGCCGTCGGACGTATAGTACGGTCCCAGGGCGAAGAATCCGGTGGCTACGGCATCCTCCGTCTCTCCCACCAGGTCACCGCTGATCTGGAGCTTGACGAACCGGTCGTAGGGAAGGTCGTCGTTGAAGGCGGAGACGACCCAATCCCGGTAGCGCCAGGCCTGGGTCAGCTCCCGGTTCCGCCGGTCCAGGAATCCGCCGAACCCGTCGCTGTACCGGGCCACGTCCAGCCAATGGCGAGCCCAGCGTTCGCCGTAGCGGACGGAGCCGAGAAGCTCGGTAATCTTCTGCTCGACGGCTCCTCGCCGGTCCCGGCGAAACGCGCTCACGAATTCATCCACCTGGTCCGGCGTGGGCGGCAGACCGACCAGGTCCAGGTGCATCCTTCGGACCAGGGTTCGGGGATCCGCTGCCGGAGCCGGCTCCAGTCCCGCCGATTCCAGCTTCGCCAGGACGAAGGAGTCGATGGGATTCCGAATCCGGGACTCCGCCGGCATCTTGGGAGGCGCCGGCTTTCGGACCGGTTCCCAGGCCCAGTGGCCGGCGCGGATCTTTTCCCAGTCCGGTTCATCCCCATCGGAAACCGGCGGGGATGCGGCCGCCTGTGCCTCGGGCCAGGGCGCACCCATCCGGACCCATTCCACCAGGTCGGCGACTTCCCGCTCCTTGAGCCTGCCTCCGGGCGGCATCTGAACCGGTTCCCCCCGCACCGCTTGGATCAGCAGACTCTCATCGGGCCGGTGGGGGACGATGGCGGGTCCGCGATTGCCTCCCTTCAAGAGTTCCGCACGTCCGTCGACCTTGAGATTTCCCTGGGGTTCATCGATGGCGTCTCCGTGGCAGGCAAAGCAGTGCTTCGCCAGGAGGGGGCGCACCCGGCGCTCGAAAAACTCCATCCGGGACGACTCTTCGGTCTGGGCGGCCAGTTGGCCGCCCCAGCCGAACCAGCAGGTTCCAAGGACGGAGCAAACCAACAGGGACCGGATCCGGGAATGGCTCTCCATGAACGGGGACATCTTGCTTTTGGCCGGCGTCGATGTGGCTATGCTAAAACTCGTAGCGCAGACCGAACTGCATCACCCGCGGCGGAATCATCACCGAAGAGTAGTTCCCGAAGCTCCCCGGAAAAGTGAAGGAGAGAGTCTCCCAGACATCGGCGTTGAACCGGACGCTGTTGGTCAGGTTGAAGGCCTCGGCCCGAAACTGAATGCTTTGACCCTCGAACGGCAGGGGAAAGCGCTTTCCAATGGCCATGTCGATGGAGAATATCCCATCGCCGCGCAGGTTGTTGCGCTGCCCGATTTCCCCGGGCAGGACCTGTCTGAAAGACGCCAGGGCCGCTGCCGGATCGCTGAATACGTTCGGTCCGCTTCCTCCTCCGATCAGCCTCGCGTTCTTCGTGTTGGTCTGTTCCGGTATCGCTCCGTCGACTTCCGCGAAGTGTTGATAGCAATAACACGTCGGCCATGCCAAGCCGTTCAGCACGCTCAGCGGCAGGCCCGACGTCAGGCGCATCAGGCCGCTGACCTGCCAGCCGCCCAGCACAGCCTGTCCGGCCGGCCCCAAGTCGGGCAGGAGGGCCTTCCCTTGGCCGATGGGCAACTCGGCCACCCAGTTGGCGTTCCATTGGTGGCGCATATCGAAGTCGGAAACGGCCCGTTGCGCCTCCCGGTCCCAGGAGTTGATGACGCTGAACGCAGACCAGTAGGTGTCTCCCGGAATCTGACCGAACCGTTCACCGACGCCGCGGCGCGCACCGACGGAGACCAAGTCCATGGACTTGGACAAGGTGTAGTTCAGGTGGAATTGGAACCCGCTGGAGAAGGCTTTGCGCAGCGACACCTGCATCGAGTGGTAGGTCGAGGTCCCGAAAGACCGGAGCGCGTCGAAGGCCCAGAACTGGGGATTCATGAACGCGCCCGCCCCCAGATCGCTGCAGAACGGGTCGCAGACGTAGTCAATGTAATAGAGGGCCGTGCCGGTGTCGGGACTGCTGGACCGGATTACGTTGTAGACTTGCTGAGTCGCGGTCGCGTCCGTAGTGGCCGCGCCGGAATAGACGTTTTCGAAGAACGGAATTGCCGGCACGGATTCGGTCGGCGTTCCGCGCCGGATCATGAGTTCCAGGTCCTGGAGCGCATCCAGCAGATATCCGCCGGACACCGGGTCCTTGAAGTTGACGTACTGGGCCGAGGCGGTGTCGTTGACCAGCAGCCTGCGGCCCAGCCGGCCCACGTAGCCGACCTCGAGCAGATAGCCTCCGTCAAACTCGCGGGCCAGAGAAACGGTGGGGTTGATGGTGTATGGGGGCCGCACGCTGGAGTCGACTCCCTGGCTCCATCCCAGTCCGGTCGGGTTCGGCGTGCCGGGTCCTCCCGGCGGCGGAGGCAGAATCCCTGCCGCAGGGGGCGTGGAAAGACCGGTGAAGCGAGGCGATGCCGCCACCGTGGCGATCTGGTTGGTCACCTTGCTGGTGAGGCCGAACGCGTTCCGGTCCAGCATCTGCATGATGCCCATCCCGAAGCTGCTGTAGAAGATGCCCGCCCCGGCCCGGATCGATGTCCGGCCCAGGCCGCCGAACAGCTTGCCCAGAAAACCGCCGGAAAAGTCCGGAGAGTAGGCCACGGCAAGCCGAGGGGAGAAATTCTTGTAGTGGGTGGTCCACAGCGGACCGCCCCGCGGGTCGTCCGCCGGCACGAAGCCGATGGACCCGGCGTCGCGGGTGGGCCGTCCGTTCGCTGCCAGGTCCAGACGGCGCGCGATGTACTCGTCGAGACCCGGGGTGATACTGACCTGCAGCCCATTCACTTCCCGTACCGGCGGCATCATCGACCAACGCAGGCCGGCCGTGACCGTCAAGCCCGGTTTTACGCGCCAGATGTCCTGCGCATAGAGTTCAAACTGTTCCGCCCCGAAAGTCCGGCTGACGGGCTCCCCGAAAGGCAACGGATTGCCTTGCAGGTCGTAGTTGTAATTTGCGTCGAAGAAGTTGAGGACCCCCAAAGCGGTCGCCATGGTCTCCCGGTAGACACCGGGGTTGGCGGGCGCCGCGGGAAGCGGCGTGTCGAATACGGCGGGGCCGTCGGCCAACGCCCAGGCAGCCTGTTTCGCGAAGTGGAAGCTGTTGCCGTAGCTCTCACGTTGGTTCCGGACCGAGAACAGCACCCCGCCGAACTGGAATGTGTGCGAACCGCGTATCACCGAGAAGTCCGCCCCGGCTGTCTGCGTCGGCAAGTAGCTGTCCCGGGGTGTCGTCGACCCCTCGATATCGTCGATGATGCTGTCTCCGATACTTGCCCGGGATGCCGTCTGGACGCCCGAAAAGTTCACCTTCTGGCCAGTGAACCCATAGCGGAAGGTGCCGATGACGTTGGGTCCGAAAGAACCGTCGTACCCGACCGCAAACCCGCGGCTGGTGTCCGCAGTCTCCGTGTTCGGAGCCTGGCCGGGAAACTGGGGCAGACTGGTGATCCGGTCGTTCTGATAGTTGAAGCGCAAGAACATGCGGTGCGCCCCGGTTCCATCCGCGTTCCAATCCAGCTTCGAGATGAGTGTGTTCCAGACCAGGGGTGTCGAGGCCGTGAACCGGTACCCGGCCGTGTTGAGACCGTCTCCGACGGTGGTGTCGTTGGGTTCGGGAAAGGACCTGAAATAGTCGAGGGTGGCCGAATTCGGACCGGTCCCCAGCGGATCGATCCTGGAGCGGATGAATTCCGGACTGAGGGTCTGGACCTCCCCGCTGACGGTCTTGTACCGGACGATTCCGTTTCGCATGGAGGCCGTCGGAACCCGGCGCACCGCGCTGCCGTCGCTGGCGTCCCGGCGCCCTTCGT
>JAPOYZ010000630.1 GCA_026706325.1 Candidatus Aminicenantota bacterium | reverse complement strand
TTGTCCCGGAATCGGACACTTCGTTGCGGCCTGAAGCAGGGTCGGTGCGTGATCGGGTAGTGATCGAGACGCGAGATCACCCTTGACGTCAGGAATCTGACCCAGAATG
This sequence comes from Candidatus Aminicenantota bacterium, assembly GCA_026706325.1. Taxonomy (GTDB): domain Bacteria; phylum Acidobacteriota; class UBA6911; order RPQK01; family JAJDTT01; genus JAJDTT01. The sequence goes on along the minus strand of JAPOYZ010000630.1, from coordinate 2,077 downwards.
GACTCCTCGCAGATCCCGTATAGCTTTCGTGCAACTCGAGCCAATTCCGAACTGTCCCTTTCCCCATGCCTTCCCCCATGGGGCGATCAGTTCCGCGCAGTTAGTTCCGCGCAGTTCCGCGAACTGTCCCTTTCCGTCCGGATCCGTCCGCTGCGCTGCGAACCGTCCCTTTCCGTCCGCTGCCTTTCCGTCCGCTGCCTTTCCGTCCGCTGCCGTCCCGATTGACGGGAGTCCGGATCGAGCCGAAAGGTCCCGTCAGCGCCGAGCGGATCTCTTGCCGGGGCAACGTTCGCGTCATGGTGCGAGTCTCCTGTCCCGAAATTCCTTGGCTCCGACCCACGGGGCGCCGACCCGCCGGAAGAAGGTCACTCGCCGCCGGATCTCCTCTTGCGAAGGACGATCCAGATGGCTGACCAGAACCCCCACAAGGCAGATTCCCGGCATCAGGTAGACGTAGATCCAACGGGCCCAAACAGGGAAGGGAACGACCGGGTCGGCCAGAACGTTGGCGTAAATCGCGACGGCCAGGCCCAACGTCCAACCCAGCGCGAGGCAGACGGCCGCGGCCCGCCGGCTCGCCTTCCACCAGAGAAATCCGAAGACGCAAGGGAAGAACATGGCCGCGAAGAGTGTGTTCCCGAAGAGATTGATGACGACCAGCAACTTGCCCAGCAACGTCGTGCACAACAGGAGGGTGATCAGGCCCAGGATCAGCGTGACCCTGCGACCCACCCTCAATTGGTCCGCGTCGGTGGCCTCGGGCCGGAGCCATCCTTTGTAGAAGTCCTGCACCACCATCGCGGAAGTGGTGTTCCAGATGCTGGACATGGTGGTCTGGCAGACGGCGAAGAGCATGGCCAGCATCAGTCCGCGGATCCCGGGTCCCAGAAACAGGTTCATGGCACCACCGACGGCCTGATCCGGATCCTGCAGGCCGGAGTGTTGCCCGTGATAGATGAGCGTGGCCACCTGCCCGCAGGCATAGAGGAGAGTGGTGGCCAGGGTGGCGATGGCCACAGCGGCGAAGGCGGTCTTCTCGCTGCGGGCGGCGAACATCCGCTGCCCGTACCAGGGCGCCAGGGGATAACAGAGGAGGATGACCACGTTCAGGGTGACGATGAAATGGAGGGGTAGAATGGGGTCGGGATCCACGGCCTGGTAGGAATGGAACAGAGGTTCCGGCGCGGCGAACTGGAGGGCGCTGATGGCCAGTAGAGGAAGCACGACGACCGTGACCACCAGGGACGCCGTGTCGGTGAAGGCCACCGCAATCAGGCCGCCGGCCCAGGTGAAGATGAGGACAACGGTGCTGATCACCAGGGCTGTCCAGACCAGGGTCCGGTCAGCCGTGATCCAACCCGGGACCAGAGCGCCCGAGGGTGCAAGACCCAGCGCCGAGGAGAACGTCTTGCTGGTGGCGATGAGATAGCCCGAGGAGAAGAGGGTCAGGATCAGGGTGGTGACCAGGCTGACGGCTCGCCGCAGTCCCAAAGAGTACCGGGCCTCGAACATCTCGGCGATGCTCACCGCCTGGAGCCTCTGCCAGCGGCGCGCCACCAGCAGGCCGTAGCTGCCGAGTCCGGTGATGAAGATCAGGCAGAGCCAGGCGGCCCGGGGCCCGGCCGTGTAGCTGATGCTCCCGAACCAGATCATGGTGGAGGGGTTGAACTCGGTCATCACCAGCGTGCCCACCAAGGCGAACATCCCCAGTTGCCTGCCGGCGACGGTGTAGTCCAGCGAGGTACGGACGCGGCGCGACACCCAGAGTCCGTAACCCAGGGCGCCCAGGGCGTAGAGCGCCACGATGCCGAGGTCGATCCAGTTCCCGCTCATGACGGGCTAGTCTTCCTGAGACCAGTCGAACACGGCGGCGATGAGATCCTTGGAGTGCTCACGGGCCAGTTCGTACGCTTCCTTCATGCGCTCCGGCGGGAAGCGGTGGGTGATCAGGGAATCGAACCGCATGTCCCGGCTGGCCAGGAGGCTCATGATATAGCTGAGGTTCCTGCGTATGTTGAAGCGGAGGTCCGAGGCCGGGGCGTCGGTTGAAGGAGCGTAGCCGGAGCCCAGGAGAGTG
>JAPOYZ010000200.1 GCA_026706325.1 Candidatus Aminicenantota bacterium | reverse complement strand
TGCACGGTCCGTGGCCGGTGTGCATCAGACAGGCGTCTTCCCCGAAGGTGGTGTCCCGGGGACGGTGGTTGCGGTTCTCGACGATCCAATGACCGCGGTTGAGCGCCAACAGCCGCTCGGCGTCCGCTTGCTCCGGTTTCAACGAGGTCATGCCGTAGGCCACCTCAATGGATTCTTCGTCGGTCTTGACCCGGGTTCGCTTGCGGATCACGCGGAAGATTTGGCGGACTTGAGGATAGTTGATCAGACCCCGAAGGGGTTTCAGGACCTGGATCTGACGCCGCTCGATCCGGCCGTGAGCCTTCTCGTCGGGTTCCGAGAAGCGCGCCGTGGCGTCCCGGTCCCAGTCGATGGTCTCCAGGGTCTGGAAGGTCTCGGGCGCGTTGCCCTTGACCGTGAACAGGTAGTGCGCCCCATGGCGTCGGCGGATGGCAAGAGCCGTGTTGCGGGTGGTGTGCAGGGCATCCAGGGTGATCACCGAACCCCGGACATCGACATCCTCCAGCAGGGCGAGGACCGCCGCGATCTCGCCTCCCTCCTCGGTATAGACCCGGCTGGCGATGGGCATGGCGTCGGCGTGGCTGACCAAGGAGACGGTTTCGTAGTGCGCCTCCCCTTGGCGGTTGGCGCCGCGCAGACGTTTGCCGTCCGTCGACAGCGCGGTTTTCGAAGGCTGCCGCCGCGCCACCCAACGATTCACGGCCGCCTGAAAGGCTTCCGGGTCGGTGTCGGTCAGGGCCCGGTGCAGGGTCGCTCGCGACGGGGGATGGTAGCGACCCGTCCCTTTGTGGCGCCAAGCGCCGAGCAGGCGCAACTCCTCCTGGTTCAGGGAGCGCGCATAACGCCAAGTGGCGTCCACGCCCCGGTACCCGGACAAACGCGTCAACCCCCAGATCGCCAGCAGGGTCGACAACTGAAACTTGCGGCCCTGAGCGCGGCGATGGTCCGGGATCGAAGCGAACTCTTCGAGCAACGAGGGCAAGGCGAGGGCTTCGGGGCGCATCGGCTCCGGGCGCTCCGGCTCCCAGGAGGGACACGGCTCGGGAGAGCGCAGCCGTCTTCGGGCCCCTCGCCGCAACGGATAGACGTACATCCTCTTGAGCCGGCCGTGGGGCTCGGTGTAGCGGCCGTTGCTGCGCGAAAAGCCTCGGGTGCGCCCCACGTCCCTCCAGTTTCCGGCCCGATACAGGGTGCCGAGGAAATGCTTCGGGTCGACGAAGGCCTCGGCCAACTCCAGCGGGTGGCCGTAGGCCTCCTGCCAGTCCCGGCTCAAGCGCCGCAGATTGGCCGCCATCACACAGGTGGCCAGATTGGGAAGAGTCCCCGGCGGACCCAACACCAGCAGGCGGGTGTTGTTGGCAATCAGCCGCAAGCGGGGGAACTGCTCTCGCGGCCGCCAGCCGATCCAACGGTCACGCGGACCACACTTGAAGGCACCCGATTGCCAGCCGATCAGCGCCAGCCAGACACGCTCGTATTCCGCCACATAGCGCAGACCGCGACCCGCAAATCGCTGGAATCCCAGATAGTGGTGCTCGGCCATGGTGGCATCCCAGCGGCGGCGCTCGTCGGGGCGCGCCAGCCGGAGAGTGACGTCCTTGACCGAGGGCGGCAGGATGAGGTCCGTTTTTCCCATGTCGGCTTGATACCAGACCCAGCACGAAATAGCCAGCCCTCCCGGCACATTTCTGAATTGTTAGCATGAGATGGCCCTGGCTTTTTTCTTGACCCTTGCTGACAGATTCGTGTACGGTCGTCTGCAACTAGTGGAATTTTAATTCCACGCCCGCCCGCTCGTCCGCCAAGGAGGATGAAATGCTGCAGACCTCGCTCTGTACTGCCAAGAGTTTTCTTCTGCTGTTTGTTTTGCTGGTGTTTGCCACCGCCGGCGCCCAAGGCCAAGTCAAGAGCACCATCTCAGGGACGATCAAGGATGACACCGGCGGGGTGGTGCCCGGCGTCGACGTCACCGCCACCCATCTGGGGACCAATATCGCCCGTACGGTGGTGACCGGGGATACTGGTGGTTACGAAATCCCTTTTCTGGATCCTGGAGTCTATCGAGTGACGGCTGAGATGGCCGGATTCAAGACGGCTGTCGAACCGGCCGCGGAACTGGACCTGGCCACCAAGCTTCGTGTCTATTTGACGCTGCAGGTGGGAGAGATCGGGGAGGAGGTGGAAGTCCG
>JAPOYZ010000333.1 GCA_026706325.1 Candidatus Aminicenantota bacterium | reverse complement strand
CCATGGTCAGCCCCAGCCAGACGGTGGACGTGGTCTCGACGCGATCCACCACGTATTCCACCCGGTATTCTTCGGGAATGATTCCGCCCTCGCCGTTGCCCCGGTGGTTGCGATTGAAGGCGCTGGCGATCCGCTGATCCAGTGTCGCGTCCGGCAGCATGTCGCCTGCGATCTGCTCGACGGTGAACTCGTCGAAGGGGAGGTTCCGGTTGAAGGCCTCGATCACCCAGTCGCGCCAGGGCCACATGGTGCGCTCGGCGTCGGTCTGGTAGCCGTTGGTGTCGGCGTAGCGGGCGGCGTCCAGCCAACGAATGGCCATGCGCTCGCCGTAGCGGGTCGAGTGGAGCAACCGGTCGACCGCCTGCTCGTAGGCGTCGTCGGTGGGGTCTTCCAAAAAGCGGTCCATGGCTTCCGGCTCGGGTGGAAAGCCGGTCAGGTCCAGAGATACCCGGCGCAGCAGCGTGGCCGGATCGGCTTCGGGAGACGGCTTCAACCCGGCCGCATCCAGACGGGCCAGAACGAATCGGTCGATGGGATTCCGGACCCAGTCCGGGTCGCTGACACTCGGCGGTTCCGGCCGTCCGGGGGGATGGAACGACCAGTGGCTCTGCCACTCGGCCCCCTGCGCGATCCAGCTCCGCAGCAGGTCTCTCTCCTGATCCGAGAGGGTTTTCCCCGAGTAGCTGGGGGGCATTCGGGTGACGCTGTCCGCGGAGTTCACCCGGCTGATGAGGCCGCTTCCTTCCGGGTCTCCCGGAACGATGGCGTAGCGGCCGCCCAGATCGGCCAGAGCGCCATCCCGCGTGTCCAGGCGCAAGGGACTCATGCGCTTGTTTTCGTCCGGCCCGTGACAGGCGAAGCACTTGTCCGAAAGTATCGGCCGGATGTCCCGGCTGAACTCGACCGTCGGATCCGGACGCCTCGCGGTCGAGCCCCCCGCCGCGGAAGCCGAAACGATCGCCAAGGCTATGACAACTGGAATTGCGGATCTGGTAAACGCCATCGTCTTATCTGCCCGCGCCGAGCAACCGTGTGGATTCGCCACGTCCTCCTGGACGAATTAGAATCAAGAATACGCCCGCCGGGGCTTTTTTCGCAAGACCGGTATCCTAACCGATACCTCCGAAAAAGCCGTCCGCGTTCATGTTTCCGAAGAGAAAGGGGGCATCCCGGAAGGGGAGACATCCTTGTCCCCCTTTCTTCCATTCCTCTTGGAGTCCGGTGGCCGGAGAGTGCAGAGGGGGGACTAACCGTCCCCCCCTGACCCCCCTGAATCGGGGACTGAAAGTCCCCGCTCCTGTCAGGGATAGATACCCCGAAGCTGGGTGGCCCGGGCGACCCGCTGGATGGCCAGGACATAGGCGGCCTGCCGGTGGTTGATCTGCGGACCGTGGAGATTCTGGAGCCGGCCCAGCTCGGCTGAAACGTCGCGGTAGGCGGCCGTCATGACCCGCTTCAGCTCACGGTAGACCCGGTCCTCGTCCCAGAAAAAGGAGCCCAGGTCCTGTACCCATTCAAAGTACGACACGGTCACGCCGCCGGCGTTGGCCAGCACGTCCGGGAGCACCGTCGCGCCCCGTTCAATCAGAATCTGGTCCGCCTCGGGAGTCGTGGGGCCGTTGGCGGCCTCGACTACGATGCGGGCCTGAATCCGGTCGGCGTTGGCTTCGGTGATCTGGTCCTCGACGGCCGCCGGAATCAATATGTCGCACGGTTGTTCCAGGAGCTGCTTCGGATCCAACCGGTCCCCGTCCGGATATTCGGCTGCCGTCGTGTTTTCCTCTTTGAGCCGCATCAGCCGGTCCACGTCCAGCCCGTTCGAGTTGTACACACCTCCGCGGGAGTCGCAAACAGCCACTATGCGGGCTCCGGCCCGGGCGAAGAGGGAAGCTGCGAAGCTGCCGGCGTTTCCGAATCCCTGTATCGCAACGGTCTTGCCCTCCAGAGTCTCCCCGCGCTCCTTGAGCGCTTCTTCGGCCACGTAGAGGCATCCCCTCGACGTGGCGTCCAGACGTCCCAGGGAGCCGCCGATCTCGATGGGCTTGCCCGTGACCACGCCCGTGTCCGAGAAACCGCTTCGCATGGAGAGCGTGTCCATGAACCAGGCCATGATCTGGGGATTGGTGTTGACGTCGGGAGCCGGAATGTCCTTCTCCCGGCCCACGATGATGGAGATCTCGGAAGCATACCGGCGGGTCAGGTTCTCCAACTCTCCCAGGCTCATGTTGTGCGGGTCGCAGATGACGCCCCCCTTGGCCCCGCCGTACGGTATCCGCACCACGGCCGTCTTCCACGTCATCCACATGGCGAGGGCTCTCACCTCGTCGAGGGTCACCTCGGGTGAGAAACGAATGCCACCCTTGGTGGGTCCCCGGGCCTGATTGTGCTGAACCCGGTAGCCTTCGAAGACCCGGATGGAACCGTCGTCCATGCAGACCGGAAACCGGACGGTCAGGTCGCGGTTGCAGTGGCTCAGGATCTCCTTCAGATCGTCGTCCAGATCGGTCAGCTCGGCCGCTTCGAAGAATTGCTGACGCGCCACATCCCAGATGGTTCTCTCCATGGTGCTCCGTTGCCTCCTGTTCCGGTCTGGATCTCCCACCGCGTCGTTCAGCGTTTCACGAGACTGTTCTCATGGTCAGGCTTTCCAATTCATTCTATTGAAGTTTCCCAAACTCTGGCGGTGCCGGGCGGGTCTTCGCAGGAGCGCGTATCCACAAACCGTGTGTTCCCGGTTTCGATCGGGAGCGCGCCGCGCAGCGGGATGAACTCGCCCGCGGTCGAGACACGCCGACTACGAGGCGATGGTGGCTCGGAGAATGGACCGGCCAAGGACGGCCGGATTCACGACCCAGTCCGGGACCTTGCCCGACAGGACGTCGGCGACTTGCCGGGCCGCCGTGGTTTGCAACTCCAAGAGCGACTCCTGGGAGTAGAAGGAGGCGTGGGGAGTGATGATGATCTTGGGATGGAGCACCACCGGGTCGTCCGGGTCCGGCGGTTCCTGGGGAAGGACGTCCAATCCGGCGCCTGCGATCTCGCCCGCATCGAGCGCGTCCACCAGCGCGGCCGTGTCCACCACGGCCCCCCTCGAGGTGTTGATGAGGAAGGCCTCGGGACGCATCCGCCGAAAGGCGCCGCGGTTGAAGAGGTGGTGCGTCTCGTCGTTGAGCGGGACATGGATGGAGATGTAGTCGCTGACCTCCAGCAGGCGATCCAGCTTCATCGGATCAGCGCCCTGCTCCCGTACCGTGGCATCGTCCAGGTAGGGGTCGAAGGCCGCGATCTTGAGACCCAGGCCCCGGGCCTTGCGGCCCAGCGTGCGTCCGATCTTGCCGAATCCGACGATTCCCAACGTCCGTCCGCGGATCCGGAAGATGGGCCGGCCCGGCGCCATTCCGTAACGGCCTGCTTTGGCCTCCCGGTCGAAGAGGACGACCTTGCGGGCCGAGGCCAGAAGCAACGCCAGCGCCTGGTCAGTGACCTCTTCCAGGCAATAGGCGGGAACGTTGGTCACGATGACGCCCTGCTCCGTGGCGAACGGGATGTCGATGTTGTCCAGCCCGATCCCGTAGCGGGCGATGATCCGGCAGCGCGCGGCCGCCCGGATCGTCCGCGTCGATACCGCTTTCCAGCAGGTCAGGATGGCGTCGGCGCGGGGGGCCATCTCCACCAACTCGCCCTCTTCGCCGGTCGAAGCCACCATTAGAGAGGCTCCGATCCCCTCCAGGATCTCCTTTTCCGGGTCGAGCGTCGGCCAGGCATAGTCCGTGACCAGGACACGCGGTCCCTGTCGTCCCTCGCTCATGTGCTGTCTCCTTCGACGGCCTTCTTCTCCAGCAGCTCGTTCAAAAAGCGGACGGACGATTCGTCGTCCCACTGGGCGCTCCCCACGTGGCGAAACACGATCCGGCCCTCCCGGTCCAGAATGAAGGTGGCCGGAATCCCACGACTTTCGAAGACGGAGGGCCTTTCGTCGTTCGAGACATACATGGGCAGTTCCCACCCCTTCTCCTGGACGAACGGCTCGACCACGTCCGGCGGCTCGTCGGAGACCAGGAGGAACTTCACGTCCTCCTGCTGAAACTGTTCGTAGAGGCGCTGAATGCTGGGCATTTCGACCACGCACGGGCCGCACCACGTGGCCCAGAGATTGACGAAAAGCACCTTTCCCTTGAACGCGGCCAACGACGTCTCCTCCCCGTCCAGACCCTGGAGCTTCCACTCGAAGTCGGCGAGCGATCTCTCAACGGGCAACGGAGGCGGGGCCAAGCCACCCGCTCGATTCCCCAAGTCGTCCAGGTCGTCCATCCGGTGTCTGACCTGGAGCATGAGCAAAAGGCCGGCGGCGGCGATCAGTGCGACCGTGAGTCCCACACCTGCCGCCAGACCGACGAAGAAGTGCCGGTTGAAGAAACTCATCAGCTTCCTCCTTTTCCGGTCAGCATAACAAATGCCCATGGGAGCGGAGCGGCGACTTCCCAGTCGCCGAATGGGAGCGGCGGCTTTCCTGCCGCCGGGAGAGGCGACTTCTTAGTCGCCGAACTCTTAAGTGCGCAACCGCCGAGCACCCGACGAGACAGTCACCCATCACAACAGGATGCCCGTTTACACCATCGGGCTCCGCCACAGCGCCCGTCCCACGAAAAACGGTCCCATCTGCTGCATGAACTCCGAGGTCTGCCGCGTCCGGCGCATCCGCTGGACCAGGTGGGAGAGCGGATGAAGTTCCTTGCCTACGAGGCCGATGACGAATTCGTTGTCGTTGGTGTCGATCCCGTGGCAGGCCAGCCGGATGTCGTGGGCGAGATCCTGTCGTCCGTAGAGCCGGCCGACCCCGCCGTGTTCCCGCAGAATGCTCTGCTGCACGTTCTGCGGCTGGGCATTGAAGGCGCCGGTGCGGCGCAGGGGATACCAGACGGCCCAGGGCCAATCCGGATTCAGGGCCGTGCGCTGAGGACGTCCGATGAGCCAGTCCTCGACGTCGGGCTCGTAGCCGCTGGCGTAGCTCCTTCCCAGCATGGTGAACTCGGGCCGCAGCGTGAGGGAGCCGAAGGACCCGGAGTTGAGGAATGGACGCACCGCGATGACGAAGTCGGCCGGATCCTCGGACATGGTCAGGAGTCCAACCCCTCGAGGGTGATTCAGATCCAGATAAAGCACGGCCGGCCTCAGGCCATTCGCCTTGAGCTGATCGATCAGGGGTTGCGTATCGCGGCAGCCGCTGAAAACGTGAAGCTGCATGAAGAGCCGACGGTCGGTCGCATGCTCGTTCCCGTCCCGGTCCCGGCCGTGCTCCAGAACGTCGATCCGGTGTTGCAGTTTCTGAGTGTCCATGAGCGCCATTCTACTCGATCGGCGAATTCACACCGATCCCGAGTCCCGGAACGAAAGAGCCTAGACTCCAAGTGTTGAGAGAAACCGGGGAGCGTTGACGATCCTGGTGCCGCGGTGTTCTCCGAGGGGCAACAGATGCCGCCGGTCACCCGTTACGAGAAAATCGGCAGCGGATTCGACCGCGCACGCCAGGATCTGGTTGTCGGCTTCGTTATTCACGATTACGTTTGGCAACTGTCGGGGCTCAATGATGGTTGCCGAATCGCCCAGCATTGCAATCGCGCGGTCCGAAACCGTCTCCTTCCAACCGAACTTCCGCACCAATACTCCACGAACCTCATCCAAAATCAACGGGGAGAGGACCAATGCATACCGCCCTCGGCGGGCCAGATCGAGAACGAGACGCTCGTTTCCAGGAAAGTTCAGGCCGGAGACAATGACGTTGGTGTCCAGAACGACCCTCATGAGCGAGAAGCGGCTGTCTCGGCCCGAAACTCCTCAACCAGGAGCCCCACATCCTCTGGACCGATGCCCTTCTCCCTCGTCCGCCGTTCTCCATACTGGAGCAACTGCCTCCATTCGCACTCCTCGATGTACCGGAGCAGTGCCGTTCGCAGAAGTGCGCTCCTGGTGCGGCCTTCCTGCTTCAAGATCTCGTCGACCCTGTCCGCCAACTCGGGCGGCAGCGAGAACGTAATGGTCCTGCTGGTTCTGGCCATATTGCCTCTAGCTGTGTGTTACCGAGTCTTACTCAAGTCTCCCATCCGACTTGGACGATTGTCAAAGTTCTCAGACTCCAGTCTACGCCATCGCCTCGTCCAGCTTCCGGGCCCGGTCGACCTGGGCGGGACGAACCAGCGGTAGCAGCAGGATGGGCACGATGATCATCAGACCCGATACCAGGAACGAGTGCTCGTAGGAAAAGACCTCGCGGACCGGTCCGGCTATCCAGTTCCCGATGACGTGACCCACGTTGGAGAGGGTCATGTAGGTGGTGAAGATGGTGGCTGCGGAACGGGTCCAGGTGATCCGCATGGAGAACGAAAGGAAACTGACGCCGACCACCGCCCAAAGCGCCGGCGCTGCAATCAGGTAGAGGATCGTGAACCACGAGTCGGACCAGAGTCCGGGCAGGGCCCCGAAGAGCAAAGCCAGCAGGGCCGAGGCTCCCAAGCTGACACCCATGACGCGGCGGCGGCCAAAGCGGTCGGCCAGGAACCCGGCACCGATGGCTCCCAGGAACTCGGGAACCACAGCGTAGGACGAGACCAGGGAGACATCCACGAAGCTCCATCCCAACTGTTGCGTGTAGAGGGCCTTGGAAACGATCTCCGTCACGCCAAAGCCGACGGTCTTGATGACGGCGAAGATGGCGAAGATGTACATGGAGCTCAGCGCGAACCCGTAACGCATGTCCCGTAGCACCTCCCAGGGACTGCGGACGCTGGGGGACTTCACCTCGTCGGATGCCCGGCCCCGGCTCCAGGGAAACCGCTTCTCCCCGGATCTCTCCAGCAGGAGCAGGGGGAGCAGCATGACGAGTACCATGAAAGCGAACTGCACCAGGACCGCCGACGGGATCCCCCAGAGGTTCATCACCACCGCCATGAGACCGGCGCCGATCCCTTTGCCGACCAGCTTGGAGCCCCACATCAAGCCGTTGACCTGTCCGTATTCGTTCCGGGGCAGGATGTCCACGGCCAGGGCGTCGGTGGAGACGTCCTGCAGCGAGGCGAAGCAGTTGTGCAGAAAGAACATCCATCCCAGGAACTGGAGATCGCCCTCCAGGTTTCCCATGAGCAGGAGTCCCAGCAGGGTGACCGCCATCATCAGTTCCGCTCCGATGATCCAGGGCCGCCGCCGGCCCATGGAGCGGATGGTCACGGTGTCGATCAGGGGCGCCCAAATCAGCTTGAAGGTCCAGGGGACCAGAACAATGGCGGCCAGTTCACCGGCTTGAGTCTCGTTGACTCCTTTGGCGGTCAGGTACGAGATCAAGGCGATGGTCATGAACCCCCAGGGGAGCCCCTGGGCGGCGTAGAGGCCGCATAAGGTTGCGATACGTTGCCAGCGGCTGTCGGCCATGGACATCAGCGATGGTTCTCCTTCGGCTTCAGGATCGAATAGTGAGCAATCAACAACAACACGGCGCCGGTCAGTCCGATGCACCCTCCCACGTAGAAGGGAAGGGACGAGGAAAAATCAGGACTGTCCGGCGACTGCAGGTTCCTCATCACCGTGGCGAACAGAGTGGAGGCGAGCCCGCTCAGAGTGGTGGAGAACCCGATGGCGGGACCTCGCAACTCGATGGGCATGTGCTCGGTGATGTAGCCGGTCTGAGACCAGCGCATGAGTTGCCTCAGGAACTCGAACAGTGCGGTGAACAACACCACCCCGTAGACGTTGGGGGACAGCCCGATGCCCAGACTGCTGGCGGCATAGGCTCCCAGAACCGCCGCGGCCATGAGGGCGCCGGCCTTCTTCCCGGCGATGAGGATGATGAAAAGCCCGCCCAGGAACTGCATGCCGTAGCCGGCGGTGAGGAGCGTGGACCAGCCCTGGTCCACGGCGCCCACCTTCAGCGCGATTTCCTCGGCTTCGGCCCGGTACGGCAGGTAGATGTTGACGGTCTGGAATACGGGTCCGCCCATGAGGCTCAGAGGGATGACCATGGCCAGGTACCGGGGCATGCGCAACAGCGAGAAGTTGGTTTTCCAGTCTTCCTCCACGAGCTGCCGCCGAACCTGCCCCGCGTGTCTCGCCACGGTCCGGATCAGCAGGGCGCCTGCAACGCACAGGGCCGTGTGAAACCAGAGCAGGGGAAAGAAGTCGCCGGGGGAGGGATCCCCGCTCGATGTCCAGTTCAGAATGGCCGCGCCCAATTGGGCTCCCACGAAGCTGCCGCCGCCGAGCGCGATCATCAGCAGGGCGTTGGCCCATCCCCGCTTGCCCGGAGCCGCGGTCTGCACGAAGGCCATGGCCCCGACCCATTGTGCGGCGGCCGTGATCCCGTACAGCAGTCCCGCAAAGGCGACCACCCAGTAGCCCGGAATAAAGATCAGCAGCAGACCCAGCCCGGCAAACCCGGCGACGCCGCTGGACCAGACGTCGCGCTCGTCGACCCGGGACGCCAGCAGACCGGAGAGGGTGGAGCCTGCGATGAAGGCGACCAGCCAATAGAAGCTGAAGGTTTCGTAGGCGTCCTTGGGATATTCGAGGGCGCTGAAATACAACGGCGTGCTGTAGCGGATGAGCGCGTGGGAAAGGTAGTTGGACAGCGCGATGCCGAACACCAGACCGAGTCGCGGAGTGCCTGCTCTGGCGTCGCCTGACTGCATCGCTCAGCTCACGACACCGAGTCGAAAAACAGGAATCCCGGTACGGCCATGAGGGCGCCTGTCAGCGCCGCTATTGCAGGCATGGACGCTAATGGTACCCATCAGATGCGTGCCTGGTAAGTGTAAAGCTGGAAATAGCGGCCCTGCTGCCGGATCAACTCCTCGTGGCCGCCCCGTTCCACGATCTCGCCCGCCTCCACTACCAGGATCTGGTGTGCTTGGCGAATGGTGCTGAGACGATGGGCGATGACGAAGGTGGTGCGTCCCCGCAACAGCCCGGCCAGGCTCTGTTGGATGTAGAGTTCGCTTTCGGTGTCCAGGTTGGAGGTGGCCTCGTCCAGGATCAGAATCCTGGGATCGGCCAAGAGGGCCCGGGCGATGGAGACCCGCTGGCGCTGGCCTCCCGAGAGCTTCACGCCCCGCTCTCCGATGAGGGTCTCGAGTCCCTGGTCGAATTGGTCGGTGAACTCCTTGACATGGGAGGCCCGCACCGCTTCCAGCAGCTCCTCTTCGCTGGCCCGGGGCCGGCCGAAGAGGATGTTCTCGCGGATGGTCCCCTCGTACAGGAAGTCGTCCTGAAGCACGACCCCCAGCCGGGACCGGTACGATTGCAGGGTCACCGTGGACAGGTCGCGGCCGTCGACCAGGACCCGGCCCTGGTCCGGCTTCAAAAAGGAGGCCGCCAAGCCGGCCAGCGTGGTTTTCCCCGATCCGGAGCTCCCCACCAACGCCGTCACGCTCCCGGCGGGAGCGTCGAAGCTCACTTCCTTCAACACCGGGTTTCCCGGCTCGTAGGAGAAGGTCACGTCTTGGAAGACGACATGGCCTTCCACGTCGTCCAGCACCACGGTCCGGCCCGGGTCGTCGTCTTCCCGGGCCGTCGTCAGGATCTCTTCGCTCCGGTCGAGACCGGCGAAGGCCTCGGTGATCTGGCTGCCGATGTTGCCCATCTGGACGATGGGTGCGATGAGGAATCCCAGGAAGAGCGTGAAGGAGACAAAATCTCCCACCGTCATCTCGCCCTCCAAAATCATGGAACTCCCCAGGCCCATGATCCCCACGCTGGCCAGTCCCAGAAGCAGCGTCGACGCGCTGGTGACCAGGCTGGTGGCGGTGAGGGACTTCCTGACGTTTTTGAAAATCCTCGCCACCCCCTTTTCGAAAACGCGGATCTCCTGGCGCTCGGCGCTGAACCCCTTGATGACCCGGATGCCGCCCAGGGATTCGGCGAGCCGGCCGGTGACGTCGGCGTTGATCTTGCCCCGCTCGCGGAAGATGGGCCGGATGTAGCCGAAGGCCTTCAGCGAGATCAGTCCCAGTATGGTGAGGGGGACCAGGGTGTAAAGCGTCATCAGGACGCTGATCCTGAAGAGGAAGAAGAGGAAGAAGAGGGAGCCGATGGCGGTCAGGACTCCGCCGAAGAGGTGGACGAGTCCCGTGCCGACCAGGTTCCGGACGCCCTCCACATCGGTCATGATCCGGGAAACCAGCTCGCCCGACTTGGTGTTGTCGAAGAACCGGATGGGGAGATTGATGATGTGGCGCTGGACCTGCGCCCGGAGCAGGGAAATCAGGTGCTGCGCCTCCACGCTCAGGAGCTTGGTGAGGAAGAAGGCGCTGAAGGGCTGAACCGCGATGGCCACCGTCACGCCGGCCAGCAGCAGACGGAGCAACTCGACGTCCCCTTTGCCGATCACGTCGTCGACGAGAAACTTGCTGGCGGCGGGCAGGGCGAGACCCGACAGCCGGTTCAGCAGGATCAGGGCCAGACCCAGCAGGAGCAGCTTGCGGCGCGGCCAGATGATCTTCCGGAAGGCGTAGCGGACGGTGGCGAGAGAAGGCTTCTTCCTGCTCTTTCGTGATCGCATAGAGAGTCCGGAGGAGGGGACGGCGCACGTCCCCGGGAAGCGGCCTCATTCTTACCCGATTCGAGCAAGCTTTTCCAGAAGGGGGTCGGAGCGGCGACTTTCCTGTCGCCGCACGGTGGTTTTCCTACCGCCGATTAGGGGAATAGGGGGACGGAAGCCCTCTCTACACTTTCCGGCAAGAAAAACAGGCGACAGGAATGTCGCCCCTCCTAATGTCGTCCTCACTCGGCCTGCTGGCTGAATTTCGCAGACTCTCAATGTTAAAATCGAGTGGCTTAGACCCGCACGTCCGGGGAGGACTCGATGGATTTGGGAAACCGGAGATTTCCGGCGCCGTGGCTGATTGTGGTGCTGCTTTCCCAGCCTCTCAGCGCCGGTTCGGCGGATGGCGGCGAGTTTTTCGAGAAGAAGATCCGGCCTCTCCTGGCCGAGCACTGCTACGCCTGTCACTCCAGCGCCAGCCAGCCGGTCATGGGCGGATTGATCCTGGACCAGGAAGAGGGTTTCCGTAGCGGAGGTAGCCGAGGCTCTCCCGTCGTCGCCGGCGACCCCGAGTCGAGCTTGCTGATTCGCGCCGTCACCCACCAAGACGAGAAGCTGCGCATGCCCCTTGCGGGCCGGCTTCCGGATGAGGAAATCGCCCTGCTCGCCGATTGGGTGCGGATGGGCGCCCCTTGGGGGATGGCTCCCAATGCAGACCAGAAGGCCTCCGAGACGGAAGGCTTCTGGGCATTCGAACCCCCGGTGGAGCCGTCCCTGCCGCAGGTCCGGGACGTTAAATGGGTTCGGTCTCCCATCGACCGATACATATTGGCTCGATTGGAAGCCGAAGGGTTGACTCCGGCCCCTGTCGCCGACCGGCGGACCCTCATCCGTCGGGCTACCTTCGACCTGACCGGCCTCCCCCCCACCATCGAGGAGATCCGGGATTTCCTCCAGGACCGCTCGCCGGGAGCGTACTCCCGGTTGATCGAACGTCTCCTGTCCTCGCCCCGCTACGGAGAGCGTTGGGGCCGCCACTGGTTGGACGTGGCCCGCTACGCCGATTCCAACGGGCTCGACGAGAACATGGCGTATACGACGGCCTTCCGCTACCGGGACTACGTGGTCCAGGCCCTCAACCGGGACAAGCCCTACGATCAGTTCGTGCGGGAACAGTTGGCCGGGGACCTCTTGCCCGATACGGGTGATCTGGAAACCACGCTGGAGCGCTGGACGGCCACCGGATTCCTCTCCCTGGGTCCCAAGATGCTGGCGGAAGACGATCCCGTGAAGATGCGGATGGACATCATCGACGAGCAGCTCGACACCAGCTTTCGTGCGTTCCTGGGGCTGACCGTGGGCTGCGCCCGTTGCCACGACCACAAGTTCGATCCCGTCTCCATTCGGGACTACTACTCGCTGGCCGGAATCTTCAGGAGCTCCAAGACCATGGAGCACCACGACGTGGTGGCCGAGTGGCATGAGCATGTCCTGGCTCCCGCGGACGACCGCCTCCGTTTGCAGCAGCAGCGGGAGAAGATCGAGGCCAAGACCAAGGCCATCGAGGCGGTGACCAAGCGGGAGAACAAGAAACTGGTCGAGGAGGGCCGCACCCGGGTGGGCGCCTACCTGCTGGCCGCCCAGGAGTTGGCCGGGTATCAGAAGATCCGCCTCAAGAGCGTGTTCGAAGGACGGAATCCCGATCCCGAATCCCTGACTGTACGGGAGGCGGGGAACTGGGACCGGGGAAACGTCGAGCGGCAGTTGAAGAAGGGGAAGACGAATATCCCCAAGACCGAGAGTTCCGACGCGCCTCCCGATACCTATTTCGCTGAGTACGACGTCGAGATCCCTGCAGCCGGCCCCTACCAGCTGGAGTTTCTGGAGGCCGAAACCGGCGCCGGCACTGCCGATATCCACATCAACGGCACCCTGGTCAAGCGGGGAATCGAGGCCATCGAAAACCGGACTGCCTCACCCGATGCGGGTGGTTGGATGGTAGCCGGCATCTTCGATCTGAAGGCCGGATCCAACACGCTCCGCCTGGAGCACAAGACGCGGTTTCCCTATTTCGAAAAGCTGCTGTTGACCGCCAATCCGCTGCCGGAAGAGGCTCCGATCCCCAGGACCCTGGTCCAGGTGGCCCATCGGGACAAGCTGAACCCCGTCTTCCTGTACCAGTGGATCGACCGCCTCCGCCGGAGCCGCGGCGCGCCCTATTCGGTGCTGTATGCCTGGCACGCCCAGGCCGAGGGGAGGTCGCGGGAGGGGTGGCAATCACCGGCAGCCAAGCTCTTCGAGAATGTCGAAGCGGCCGATCTGACGGATCTGGCCTCCCACTATCAGAAGCAGTTCCGGCTGGCGGAGGAGGCTTGGCGGGCGCTGGTGCGGGAGCAGGAAGTCGTCACCAAAAAATTCAGCACGGTCCGAACTGACGAAGAGACCGAAGAGACCAAGCTGGAGGATCCGGCCCTGGAGGCCATGAGAGCGATCCTCTACGAGAAGTGGGGGCCCTTCCGGCCGCCCGAGAAGACTACGGAGTACTTTCCCGACGCCGCTCTCCGGGAGCTGGACGCCCTGGAAGCGGAGCGGAAGAAGTTGGAGGAAGGAAAACCGGACCTTCCCAGCGCCATGGGAATCACCGAAGGCCAGCAGATCGACGACTTGGCCATCCATCTGCGCGGCAGCCATTGGGACCTGGGAGAGAAGGTGCCTCGAGGATTTCCGGGACTGGGCCGCAAGTCGCTGGAACAGCTTCGGGACCCGGCAAGCAGCGGACGGCTGGAACTGGCGAATTGGATCACCCGCGACGACAATCCTTTGGCGGCTCGCGTCATGGTCAACCGGATCTGGCGCTGGCACATGGGACGGGGATTGGTGGCCTCCACCGACAACTTTGGCCGGCTGGGCGACGCACCCACTCACCCCGATTTGCTCAACTGGCTGGCGATCCGATTCGTGGAAGGGAATTGGTCCCTGAAACAGATGCATCGTCTCATCATGCATTCGGCCACCTATCGGATGAGCACCGGTTATTCCGCCCAAGGGTCGGGAAAGGATCCTGAGAATCGCCTGCTTTGGCGGATGAACCGGCGCCAGTTGGAAGCCGAGGCGATTCGCGACTCCATCCTGGCCGTTTCCGCCAACCTGGACCTGAAGCCGGGGGGATCGTTGTTGGGACAGAGCGGCCGGGGTTATATCCGGCCCGGAACCCGTTACGACTGGAATCGAAGGTCGATCTATCTTCCGGTGGTGCGCAGTTCCATGTACGATTTCCTGCGGGCTTTCGATTTCGCCGATCCGTCGGTGACGGACGGTGACCGCGGCGCCAGCGTGGTGGCGCCGCAGGCCTTGTTTCTGATGAACGATTCTCTGGTGCTGGAGAACTCGCGGCGGATGGCCACCGGACTCCTGGCCAGGGAAGACCTGGACGAGACCGGACGGGTCCGCGTGGCCTACGAGAGCGCGTTGGGCCGCCTGCCCAACCAGGAGGAGTCGCGCCGCGCCCTGGAATTCGTGGCCCGCATGGATGCGGGCTGGCGGGACCGGGTCGAAGAGCCCGGCGAACGCCGCCTCCGGTCTTGGCAGGGATTCTGCCAGGCTCTGATGGCGTCGAGTGAATTCGCGTATCTGAATTAGAGGTTCGTGCTATGGACTCACATTGGAACAGTCTGTTGGGGAACCGGGTTTCGCGCCGGGAGATGCTACGAGCCAGCAGTTGCGGCTTCGGCTCGCTGGCCTTGGCGGGACTCCTGGCCGAGGAGGCCGTGGCCGCGCTTCCTGGGGATTCCGCCAACCCCCTGGCCCAGCGGGCGCCCCATTTCACGCCGCGGGCCAAGCGGATCATCTTCCTCTTCATGCACGGCGGTCCCTCCCAGGTCGATACCTTCGACTACAAGCCCCTGCTCCAGCGGGACCACGGCAAACCGTTCCCGTTCCAGCGTCCCCGGGTCGTCTCCAGCGAGACCTTCAACCTGCTCAAGTCCCCCTGGGCGTTCAAACAGCATGGCGAGAGCGGCCAGTGGGTCAGCGAGCTCTTTCCCAACGTGGCCGAGTTCGTGGACGACCTCTGCTTCATCAAGTCCATGCACGCCTCCAACTCCCGTCACGGGGCGGCCCTGTTGGAGTTGCACACCGGCAGCGACACCTTCGTCCGTCCCAGCATCGGTTCCTGGCTCACCTACGGCCTGGGAAGCGAGAACCAGGACATGCCGGGATTCATCACCATCTGCCCCACTCAAGGGCACGGAGGCGCCAACAACTACGGATCGGCCTTTCTGCCCGCTCCCTACGCCGGCACCGCCGTCGGCACCAGCCGAATCGAGGCCAAGAACGCCAAGATCCCCTTCATCACCAACGAACAGGTGCCCCGGGACATCCAGCGCATGCACCTGGATTTCATCCGGGAGATGAATCAGCATCAGTTGACCCAGACGGGTCCCGACCGGAATCTGGAAGGCCGGATCCAGGCCTTCGAATTGGCGTTCCGGATGCAGGCCCAAGCGCCCGGGTTGCAGGATCTCTCGCGGGAATCCGAGGCCACGCGCAAACTCTACGGCCTGGACGACCGGATGACCGAGGATTTCGGCCGCCAGTGCCTGATGGCGCGGCGCCTGGCCGAGGCCGGCGTCCGCTTCGTCCAGGTGAGCCACAGCTACAAGTGGGACCAGCACCGGCGGCTGCGCCGGGACCACACCCAGAACGCCCGGGAAGTGGATAAGCCCATCGCCGGCCTGCTCCGGGACCTCAAGGGAAGGGGCCTGTTGCAGGACACGCTGGTCCTCTGGGGGGGCGAGTTCGGACGCACCCCGGTGGCCCAGGGCTCCGACGGACGGGACCACAATCCCCAGGGGTTCACCATGTGGATGGCCGGCGGCGGCGTGAAGCCCGGCTTCTCATACGGCGCCACCGACGACTACGGCTACTACTCGGTGGAGAACAAGGTGCACATCCACGACCTGCACGCCACGATCCTGCACCTCATGGGGTTGGACCATACCCGGCTGACCTACCGCTACGCGGGAAGGGACTTCCGCCTCACCGACATCCACGGCAACGTGATTACGGACATCATGGCCTGAGTCTCCGGCAGCGCCGGCTGCCGCGCCGGTCGTCAGCGATAATTCATCCAGCAGCGAAAGGACCCAGATGACCAGTTTCAGGGGGCTCTATCCGGCCGTCATCACGCCCATGGACCGGGAGGACCGGCTCAACGAAGAGGCTTTTCGGCAGGTCCTGGAATTCAGCATCCGGGCCGGGGTCCACGGTTTTTGGGTGGCCGGCGGCAGCGGCGAGAGCGTGCTGCTCCAGCCGGACGAGAACCGGCGGGTCGCCGAGATCGCCGCGGACCAGTGCCGGGGCCGCGCGCGGACCATCATGCACGTGGGCGCGGCGACGACGTCGGCCGCCGCCGGAATGGCCGAGCAGGCCGCCCGTGCCGGCGTCGACGCCGTCTGCGCCCTGCCCGGTTCCTTCTACGGAGCGGGCGCGGACGAATCCATCGGCTACTACAAGGCCATCGGCGAAGCCGCCGGTCTGCCCCTGTTCGTCTACAACCTGCCCGACGCCACGGGGCTGGAGTTCACGCCCGAGCTGATGAAGAGACTCCAGGACGAGGTGCCCCAACTGGCCGGTCTCAAGCATTCGGCCGCCAACTTCAAGAACGTCTGGATCTTCGCCCGCATGGGTCTGGCCTGCTTCAAGGGTTTCAGTTGCCTGATGTTGCCGGCCCTGGTCGAGGGCGCCGTGGGGTGTGTGGACGGGCCGCCGGGCGTGGCTCCCGAAGCCTTCCTCCGGGTCTGGGACGCCTACCAGGAAGGGGACTGGGCGCGGGCCCGCCAGACCCAGGACACGGCCACGGAAATCTTCGGCCTGTTCGACGGAGAGTACGGTCCCTACGTCGCCGTCCTCAAGGAGCTCATGGGAAGGCGTCTCGGAATCGACTGCGGCGTCCCCCGGCCTCCGGGCATTCCGTTGACCCGGGAACAGGGAGACCGTGTCTGGAAACGCTTCCGCGAGCTGATGCCCGAAGCCTGAGCACCCTGGGAGGGGGGACTTGCAGTCCCCCTCTTCATCGCCGTCCTGGAGTTGGCAGCTGCAACGCCTGTGCTCCCGGGTCTCTCCCTTTTCCGGAAGGATTGTGCCGAACCCTGGCCGGCGGACGAGTATTTCAGGTCATGGGGCGATCCTTCGAATTCCCCCGATCCGGTCGAAATCACTGTCGTAGCTGACCAGCCCGGTGATCCCCCGTTGCTCCATATGGCATACGGTCAACGCGTCCTCGAAGTCGAGAAAGGGTGAGGAAGCATAGAGATCGAGCGCACGCAGATAGACATTCTTTTGCGGGAGCTTCAGCCCTCGGAGGGTTAGTATCGGCAAGAGTCGGGCTCTGATCTCCTCGTGGCTAAGGCGATACGGAGCACGACGCGAAGACAGGACATAGACGACCTCGGCAACAATGGCTTCACAAACAAAGAGTTCCTGTTGCCCTTGTTTGACTTGCTGAAAGAGCCGATAGCAGGCTTCCGCCTTGACCTCGTCATCACGAGTCAGGTAGCGCAGGATGACGTTTGTGTCCAAGAACTTCATGTGTTTTCCATCGCCAGTGCGGTCTTCTCGGCTTTGGAATCCTTGGCCTCCTGGGTGATTCTTTCGAAGTCTTCGGGTCGGCCTGAAGGCTTCACAGACCCGTAGGCCGACTCCAAGCTGAAGGGAACCGGCTCTAGACGCACTTCGCCCTTTTCAATGGTGAAGGCGACTTTGTCCCTGGGTTTCACACCTAACATTCGCCGCACTTCTGCGGGAATGGTGACTTGGCCACGCTGTGTAATCGTTGTCGTGATCTGCTTCATATGATCCCTCAATGAAATATAAATATTCAATGATACATTAGAATATCATTGAACCACGCCAGAGTCCAGAAACCAGCAGACATAGTTCCCGTACAAGTGTGAATTTGGTGTGCACTTGTTTCCAAGAACGTGCGAACGACCCCGCTCGCGCAGGATCTCCACCGGACGTAGAAAATGCCACGCAGCGTTGTTGCGCATCAGTTCAAACCACGTCGGCAACTGAAACGCGACGGTGGATTTGAGTGCTGCTCCGCAGCGTTTCCGATTCTACTTGAACTGAAACGAGAACAGGCTCGCGTTCCGGATCCAGAATCGAAGTTGGACGGGACGGCCTTCCAATGAGCTCACGTCGCTGTTGCCCTGCCAACTGGCCTGGGCGGATCCCCGGGCGGCCATGGGATCCGACTCCTTCAACGAGAAGCCGGGCAGCGGCTTGGTCTGGTGGTCCAGGATCTCCACCTTGATCTGGGGAATCCCGGCGCCGTCGTTGTGCCGGGCGGCCTCCATGTTGACGTGCAGGCTCGAGCCTTCGAAGCTGAAGGTCTGGGTGAGCAGGATGCCGGGCTTGAGCTTGCCGGCGTCGATGGAGACGAATCCGTCCTCCGGCAGGGTCGCCAGGCCGGGCGCCCGCAGCGGTGCCTCACCCTCGGCCTCCTGCTTCAGATAGAGCTGTTCGGGCCCCCGCCAGTTGGCGCCCGTGTAGTAGATCCAGATCTTCCCGCCCTGCATGATCGGCGCCTGGACGTAGACGCTGACCGAATCGAAGCTCCCCTCCGGGCCGAGACGGACCAGGGGCTCACGAAATTTCCGTTCGTAGTTCACGCCGTCGCGGCTGAAGGCCAGGGTCGGGTAATGGAGCGTGCGCGTGGTTCGAAAGATCCACGGGAGGGCGATGTAGGTGCCCTCGTAGGCCACGACCGGAAAGAGATAGAACTCGGCGTCCGGGTAATCCTCATCGTCCGGGAGGAGGATGTTCTGGGGGAGGCTCCAATTCCTGAAGTCGGGGCTTTCGGCCCGTCCCACGGTCCTGATGCCGGTGGGGCACCGGCGGTGCAGGCAATTCTCGATGTGGGCGGCGTAGACCTTCCGAATCGGGTCCCATCCCATGTAGTGGGTGGGGCCCCAGCGCCCCGGCTCCGGCGTCGTGTCCATCACCGGGTTGGTCGGCTCGGGAGTCCAGTTGAATCCGTCCGGGGAATAGTAGACGTGCAACTGCATGCCGGGCGGATCCGTGGTGCGGGACATTGCTATGGACTTGTACCGCTTGGCGGGATCGGTCTCGTTGGGGTCTTCGAAAGTCGGCGCCCGGCTATCGGCCGGCAGCAGGTTGTTGTTGCGGCTGCCGTTGAACTCCACCTTGCCCAGGTTCGGCTTCACCCAATGGACTCCGTCCCTGGAGGTGGCGTAGCAGAGCCGGTAGTTGTAGTTGTGGTAGATCCCCACGTACCGGTAGGGGGCATCGACCCGCTCCCGGACGGCGCCGGTGTCGGTCCAGTGGTATTCGGAGAGCTGCCCGCCCGGTTCCGCCCGCCATTCGCCGCTGGTGGAGTACCACATCTTGAAGAGCTTCTCCTCGGGGTCGTAAATGACCTTGCCTACGGGGGTGAGATGTCCCTCCCAGGGCTGGTCCGGGCGGAGAACCGGGTTGCTCGGCTCCTTGACCGCAGTGTTGAGCACCTGCTTGGCATCGCTCAGGCTCTGGATCATGTAGTCGTCGATGAACAACTGCTTGCGATTGCCGATCTCCAACAGGCTCGGCACGGCGGAAGCGGCGGTGGTGATGGTGGACAGTCCGATGACGCAGAGTGTTCGCGTCCAAAATTGGGTTTTCATGGGCTCCTCTCTGGAAGGGATCAAGGGGTTGCCATTCTTTTCCGGGAAGACCGAAAAGTACCACACAGGTGTTGGCTGTTCCCGTCCGGTAGGTGGAGCAGTCTGCGGGTTTGGCTCCGGGCCTGCAGCGCGGCCTATAACCGCCGGGGAACGTCAACTCGGCTTCAGGCGACTCTGTCCTCGACAACCAGACAGCGTCCAACGATCCGAAGCGCTCTCTCGACTTGGTTGATATGGGATCGATGATCCAGGTTCAGGAGTTTTCGGACGGCAGCCTCGCTCACACCCAAGCGCTTGGCAAGCGCAACCTTGGTGATACCCTGTTTGCGCATGCACCTGTAGAGGGCCAGCTTGGCGGCCACGACGGGCGGGACGGCAATCATTTCTTGCCCGTTGGCGGCTGTGCCCGGCGTTGGAATCTTCCACCGCTCCTGAACGTATCCCGCCAAGGCTGTCGCCAGAGCATCCTCAGCCATGGCCAAGGCTTCAGTCCGGTCGTTTCCGCCAGTCAGTGCCTCAGGAACGTCCGGAAAGGAGACGGAAAATCCTCCCTCTTCTTCGGGGACCAGGACACAAGGGTAGGCGTATCGCATATCAGAAGTCCTCCTTGCAGATGTTCAACTGTTTCAACATTCCGAGAAGGGCTCCCCGCGGCAATTCACCCCGCTTCACCGTGGTGAGATGCCCGCCGATCCATAAGCGGGCGTGGCTGCCCTTGCCGCGACTGGGCTCCAATCGGTAGTCGTGGCCGGTTCGTCTCGCATAGCGCCTCGCACGGCGGATGAACTCGACTCCAGTCATGGTCTATTTTCGTACCGAAAGGTACGATTTTCAATACGTATTTCCCTATCTTTTCCCGGCTGCCATAGTCCTGAATCGAATGCGCAAACGTGCGCCAGACAATGGATAAAGAGGCGAGAACCGCAAGGGCATGATTAACGGAGAGCCTCTTCTTCTTAAGTAACGTAGCGAGGGGCGAGTATCATGACGGATTTTTCTTCACGGTGACTACGGCGTAAAATTCCAAACTTCAACAGAAAGCGTGGAAAAGACTTATTTGGGGAGACAGCCGTGACTCGACTCGAGACTGAACTCCAGCGGCGAAGCCAGGCGCATCGGGCCGCTAACCGGAGCACCAGGGAGAACTGGCGCTCCTTTACTCGGCACCGGAACCGGGTCATGGAACTGTTGGGCGACGAGAGCCGGCGTCAGGGCAAGGTGGCCATTTTGGGGGCGGGGAACTGCAATGATCTGGACCTGGTCCAGTTGGCGTCCGAGTGCGGCGAGATCCATCTCTTCGATCTGGACCGGGAGGCCATGGAGGGCGCGCTTCTCCGCCAGGGAGTGCCGGAGCGGCCAAACATCCATCTTCGGGACGACCTGGATCTCTCCGGCCTCTCCGATTCGGAGCATGCGACGGGGCCGGACCCGGCGGCCGACTTCGACCTTGTGGTCTCCACCTGCGTCGTGAGCCAACTGCTGGAGACGGTGAGCCGGGTTCTTCCTCCCGGGCTCCACCGCGACCGGATCATGTTGCAGGTCCGGGACGCCCACGTTCGCCTGATGACCGGACTGACGGCTCCCGGCGGGACCGGGATTGTGGTGACGGACGTGGCCGAGGCCGATTCGAACCCCGGCTCTTCCGCACCGCCGGAGCCGGCATCGGCCCGGGAGACGGTACGAAAAGGCCGTCACTTTCTCGGTCTGGATACAAAAGGGATTCGGCAAGCACTCGGGGCGGTTCGGAATTTGAAGGAGTCGGAGCCGTGGACCTGGCAGTTGGACCCGGTCCGGCGCTACCTGGTGCAGGCCGTCCGATTCACCAAGTCCGCGGGCGGCTGAAGTTTTTTTGCCGCGGTTTCCTACCAGTCGACCCTGAGCCGGGTCCAGCGCACCCCGAACCGGCCCCCTTCCTGGGACCAGTGAGTGGCCAGAAAGTCGCCGTCCTGGAGGCGGATGGCCGTGGGGAACCCGAACTGAAAGCCGCCGTACTCCTCGACACCGCGGCCGGTCGGCCCTTCCTGGCGCGTTCCCGGGTCGTACATCAGACCCTCGTAGTGAATCTCCCATCCTTCGGGAGAGAAGGAGACCAGGTTCATGACGATTCCCTGGTCCCCGTACCGCCGGTTGTAGAGGACCATCAGCCGGTCGCCGCCCAAGGGGACCGGCGTCATGGTCTGGCCCCGGATGCCGGTGCTTCGGGGAGCGCTCCAGG
>JAPOYZ010000030.1 GCA_026706325.1 Candidatus Aminicenantota bacterium | reverse complement strand
TGACGATCCGCAGGTCGATGACGGCTTCGTGCCACGCCTGTCTCAAGATGGCAACAGCTAAGTTTCGTTCGGACCTGAAATCTACCTTTTGTCGCGTCTCGGTGTTTCGACCGATGCCCCTCATCCGCACGGTCAGCGATCATAACACAAGTTCATGGATTTCCTAAGAAAAAACTGAAACGGGTCCCGTAGCGTGAGGTTCCGAAAGCTGGCAGACCGTGGAAAAAGCGGACGACGTATCCTCTTCTTCCCTCATTCCCTGGAAGCCGGGACGATGGTCAAGGTGATCCTCTCACCCTCCCGCAGGACCACAATATCGGTCGGAGAGCCGATCTCCAGAAAATCGATGGCGTAGGTGTAGTCGTAGATATCCCTGATCTCGCGATCGGCCAGGCGAACGACCACGTCTCCCGACCGGACCCCCGCCTTTTCGGCGGGCCCTCCGGGTGCAACCCCCGAGAGGCTGAGACCCTCATTCTCACCCTGCGCGTAATCGGGGATCGTACCCAGGTAGGCTCTCAGCCCGGTCCTGGCTCCTCGCCTCCTGGGGTCGGTCATCTCCTTGTAATCGGGACGATCCGGGTTCTCCAGGAGCTGGACGGCAATCCGGCTCAGAAATGACGCAATCTTCCGGGTCCCCTGGTAGTTGAGTTTTTCGGGGCGGTCTCCGGGCGTGTGGTAGTCCTCGTGGGAACCGGTGAAGAGACTCAGGATCGGGACCTGTTTGACGTAGAAGGAGGTGGCATCGGTGGGCAGATGGCTCTCGGGCTGCATCACGATGGGCAAGCCGAGATTCAGATTGGCCCGCTCGATGGCCGCAGGCCAGACGGAGCTCGAACCGACGCCCTGCACCACCAGGGAATTTCTCAACCGCCCCACCATGTCCAGATTCAGATAGGCCAACAGGTCGTTTTCGGACCCAGCCTCCTGGTCCGATCCATAGCTCTTCATGAAATGGTTCGAGCCCAGCAGACCCAGCTCCTCCCCGGACCAGAGCGCAAACAGCACATCTCGCCCCGGCGGAAGGTCCCCCTGGTCCCGGAGGTCCACGAGATGCTCCGCCATCTCCAGAACGGCGGCGACCCCGGACGCGTTGTCGTCGGCCCCGTAGTGGATTCCACCCTCCTGGTCTGACCGGGCCAGCGACGAAGCGGTGGCCCCCGAGCCCAAATGGTCCACGTGGGCTCCCACCACCAGCACTCCGTTCGCAGCCTTGCCCGGCTCCGCCTGCAGCAACCCCAGAACGTTGCGGCCCGTCCTCTCTTCCGTGTTCAGAGCGACGTTGGCAGCCACATCGACGCCGGGCAGCACGAATCCCATCTGCAGTTCCCCGGAATCCAGTCCTACCTGAAGCTCTTGCAGCGTCCGGCCGTCGGACTCCAGGAGAATTCCGGCGGCCCGGTCGGTGAGGGAGATGACGGGAAGGCGCCCGTCCGTGACCGACCCGTCGAGCCTCAACGGGATCAGCTCCCGGCGGACCTTGGAAGTGGGACCGCTGGCGATGAGGAGTCCCGTGGCCCCCCGGTCCATGGCCTGCATGGCCTTGTAACGGAGGCTTCCGTAGCGGGCCAGATGCCGCCGCCGTTGGGGAGACACGTCTTCGGGGTAATAGCGCAACACCATGACCCACTTGCTGGCCACGTCCAAGTGAGCGTACGAATCGTAACCGGAGTTGTCTTCCAACTCGGGCGCCACGATTCCATACCCGGCGAAGACCACCGGGGCGGCGCCGAAAGATCCCGTGGCCGAGAAGGACAACGGCCTCCAGTCGTGATCCACGCGCATCGGCTTATTCTCGTCTCCACTCACGATCTCCAACCGGTTCCCGGAGCCCAGGGAGACTCCCGCCGTGAAGGGGAAGGACTGGAAGTAGGATCCGTCGTCTCCAGCCGGCTCCAATCCCAGGCGAGACAGGACCGAAGCGGAGTACTCGGTGGCCAGGAGCTCTCCCCGGGTCCCGGTCATTCGCCCCTCCATCTCCTCGGAAGCCAGGCGGTTCACGTGGCGGCGAAGGTCCTGATCGCGGATCCGGGCCGCGCTCGGAGTCTCCGGGACGGGATCAGCGTCCACCTGCCCTTCCGGCGCGGAGAGTCCCAACAGGCGTCTCGCCTCACGGTCGTCCCAACCGGCCAGGAATATCTGGGAGGTCTTACCGGGAGTCCGGTTGGAGGTCCAGGTCAGCGTCTTGCCGTCCGGCGCGAAGACGGGCAGACCATCGAATCCGGGGGTCCGGGTGACGCGGACCGGTTCGGAGCGACCCTCGGCGGCCACCAGGTAGAGCTCGAAGTTGTCCAGGCCATGCAGGTTGGTGGTGAAGACCAGGTAGTCTCCGGAAAGATGGAAAAAGGGCGCCCAGGACATCTTCCCCAGTCGCGTCACAGGCCGCTGGCGGTCCCCGTCCGCGTCCATCAGGAAGATCTCGGCCACCATTCCGTCCTCGGTGAACCTCCGCCAGCAGATCGTCCGGCCGGAGGGGCTGAAGAAGGGACCGCCGTCATATCCCGGCGAGGCGGTCAGCCGGAGGACATCGGTTCCGTCCGAATTCATGGAGTAGAGATCCAGGAAGGACGAAGGGTCCCCGTCCCGGGACTTCACCTGCTCCGGAGTCAGACCGCCTTCGTAGGCCAACCGGTTCGAGGCGAACACGATCCGTCCGCCGTCCGGTGACCAGGAGGCTTCGGCGTCATATCCCAACTTGTTGGTGAGGTTGCGGAAGGTCTTCGTTTCCAGAGAGAGCCCGTAGATCTCATATTCGGGATCGAAATCCCACGTGTATCGGCGGGTCCGTCCCGAAGCCCGGCGCTCGAATTCCTCCCGTTGCTTCCGGCCGGATTCGGGATCATGGTGGGTCGAAGCGAAGAGGACCTGGCCGCCCGACGGATGAATCCAGCCGCAGGTGGTCTTGCCGTGGCCGGGAGAAAGCCGGCTCACCTCTCTCCGGACCAGGTCCATCAAGTAGATCTGGAAGAACGGGTTTTCCTCCTCGCGCTCGCTCTGGAAGATGAACAGTGAGCCGTCCGGACTGAAATATCCTTCTCCGGAACGCCGGCCTTCGAACGTGAGTTGCCGGATCTCGGAGAGCAGCGGCTCTCCTTCGCCCGAAGAAGATTTGGGTTCAGGGGCCGGTTGTCGACTGAATCCCTGGATGCCCGAGATGGCCGCCAAGACCAAGGCCGCCAGCAGGGTGGAAGATGACCCGGGACGCGCAGCGGGAGACCGGTCTCTCATGGGGCTACAATATCAGTCCCTGCCAGTAGGGGCACCCTTTGTGGTTGCCCTCTTTCGTCGCGTGTCGCGAGCCCCCGATTCCAGGGAGCGTGGGGAAAAAAGAATGGGGGAGAAGAATGTCCCCCCTCCTGTTTGACACCCGAAAAGAGGGGTGACTATTCTGCCGGGATGGCCTCGGACCCCACATCGACGCTGCAGCGGGCCCCCCTTCGGGAGGGTGAACTGGTTCTACTCATCGGACCCAAGAACAAGCGCCACATGTTTCAACTGCGCCCGGGAGGCCTCTTCCACCACTCCCATACCGGACACGTCTACCATGACGAGATCGTGGGCAAGCCCCCCGGCTGCCGATTTTTGAGCCGCCAGGGAATACCCATCGTCTGCCTGCGGCCGACCCTGGAACGGTACGTTCTCAAAGGGCTGCGCCGCCGCACCCAGGTCATCTACCCGCGCGACTCGACACATATCCTGATCCGGGGAGACATCTATCCCGGAGCCCGGGTCCTGGAGGCGGGCCTGGGGTCCGGATCGGTGGCCCTGGTTCTGCTCCGTTTCCTGGGCCCGCAGGGTCATCTCATCTCCTACGAGCGCCGGGAGGAGTTCGCTTCGATGGCCCAGGATACGCTCTCCGAATTCGCGGGCCTCTACGGGGCTTCGGGAGCGCGGCACACGGTCGTATTGGAGGACGTCTACGAAGGGATCCGGGAGAAGGACCTGGACACGATCCTGCTGGACGTCCCCGAACCGGATCGTGCCGTCGACTCGGCGGCGGCGGCGTTGAGACCCGGCGGCAGCCTTCTCTGTTGGCTCCCCACGGCGCTTCAGGTGTACCGGCTGGTGAGAAAACTGCAGCGCGACCCGGACTGGGCGCACATCGAAACCACCGAGTCGCTGGTCCGTCCCTGGCACGTCAGCGAGGAGTCCATCCGGCCGGTTCATCGGATGGTGGCGCACACCGGTTTTCTGGTTTCCGCCCGGCGCGTCTACCCGGAACCGGAGGATCAGAACTCCACGGTAGGAGCCGTTTCGGCTCCCTCGGAGGCTTCGAAGTAAGCCGTGCTGCGCTCGAAACCGAAAAATCCGGCCACCAGGTTGATGGGAAACCGGCGAACCGTGGTGTTGTAGTTCTGGACCGTCTGATTGTAACGGCGCCGCTCCACGGCAATCCTGTTCTCGGTCCCGGTCAACTCATCCTGCAGGGCCAGGAAGTTCTGATTGGACTTGAGATCCGGGTAGCGCTCGGCAACCAGGAGCAGGCGGGACAGGGCTCCTTCCATCCGGCCGGCGACCTGAGCCTTGTCGGCGGTGGTCCGGGCCGCTCCCCACTGGCTGCGCAATCGGGTGACCTCGGTAAAGACCTCCCGCTCCTGGGCCGCAAAACCCTTCACCGTGTTCACCAGGTTGGGGATCAGATCGTAGCGCCGCTGCAATACCGTCTCCACCTGGGCCCAGGCGCTCTCCACCCCCTCGTTCAGCGTGACCAGCCGATTGTAGGAGCCGGTCAGACTCATGCCGATTATGAGGAACAGAACCAGCAACACTCCCAACGACACGCCCAAGACGATCAATACCTTCTTCAAGACGACAACTCCTGTTCCTCAGCTCGTTCCCGCCCGTGAACGTAGCTGTCGATGGCGTCCACGACGGTCTCAACGGTCTTCAGATAGTCCCCGAAGAGGGCGTCCGCATTGACCTTTCTGACCTTGATCCGTCCTTCCTTGAGAGCCTCGACGTTCTCGAACGGCGTGGCATCCAATGGGATTTGCCGCGCCAGGGCCGCCAGAGCGTCCAGTTTCCTGGCCGGGGCATCGACCTGGTAGAGGCGAAGGGCCGCCCGAAAGAGAACCAGGAAGGAGGCGACCGAACGGACCAGGACCTCCACCACGGCCCGGGGCTTGCCGCCCGTGATCAGGTAGGCTTCGCGGAGTTGGATCAGCTTCCCCTTGAGCTCCGACTCCACCTGGTGCCTCAGATTCTCTTCATTGACCGGAATCCGACTCAGGATGTCCTCGCCGTAAAGGACCCGGTTCGCCGCCTTCATGTCCAGGATTTCGATGGGGAAGACGTCCGCCGACTGCTTCAGCCGCTCGAGGGTAAACAGCAGCGGGGGCGGATTCCCGGCCTTGACCCAACGCCGGGCCAGGCCGGAGAGGGCCCGCAGCTCCGCCACCCCCAGGCGTTCGGCGATGACGAGCACATTGTAGTCGGAGCGCTTCTTTACGAAGTCGCCGGTGACGGCCGACCCGTACAGAATGACCGACCTGAGATTCAAGGGTTGGACTTTGCGCAGTTTCTCGACCAATTGTTCCGGTTTCATTTCCTCAACCCGACTCGCAACCTACCAACTCCTGCCGGCGCCTCCTCCTCCGGAAAGCCCGCCGCCGAAGCCGCCGAAGCCCCCTCCCGAAAAGCCACCGCCATAACCGCCGCGCGGGAACCCGGCTCCCATCCCCAGCGGCAGGAACATTCCCAACAGGGGCCGCCGGAGGAAAAGGAACAGCAGAAACAGGAGATAGAGCAGATTGCCGGCGCCCGGACGGCGGCTTCGCCGGGAATCCCGCTGGACGGCGGCCCCACTGAGAGTGACTCCCGAGTCCTGTGCAATCACCCCGGCAATGGTGAGCGCGCCCCGGGCCAATCCTCCGCCATGGCGCCCGCGGCGGAATCCCGGCAACACCGCCTGATCCAGAATCCGTCCCACCCGCGCGTCCGGAAGGATCCCCTCCAAGCCGTAACCGACCTCGACCCAGATCTTGCGATCCTCCAGCGAGGCCAGTATCAGAACGCCGTTGTCCCTGCCTTTCCTTCCCACTCCCCAGCGCTCGAAGAGCCGATTGGCGAAGTCCCGGATCTCGCCGCCCTTCAGAGACCGGAGAGCGACCACCGCGATCTGAGCCGACGTCTTCTGCTCCAATTCCCTGAGCCGGCCCTCCAGCGACCGCCTCAGATTGGCGTTCATCACGCCCGCATAGTCGCTGACGTAGCCCTGGGGCTTCAGACTCTCGAGCAGCGTGTCCGACTCGACCTGGGCCTGGGATTGACTGCTCAGCAGGAGGAGCAGGGGCGCCAACAGCCAACGGCTCGTCTTCACGGGTTCCATTGTACTCGACTCTCTGCCGCTGACGGCGGTCAGAGCCGAACGAGGCGCAATCTCAAGGCGTTGGCGATCACCGAGAGAGAGCTGAGAGCCATGGCCGCGGCGGCCAGCATGGGATTCAGCGTGATTCCCCAGAGAGGATACAGGACCCCGGCCGCCACCGGCACACCCAAGATGTTGTAAAGAAACGCAAAAAACAGATTCTGGCGAATGTTGGCCAGGGTCGCCCGGCTCAATTGGAGCGCTCTGAGGATGCCTTTCAGATCCCCCCGCAACAGCGTTACCCCGGCGCTTTGGAGGGCCACGTCGGATCCCGTGCCCATGGCGATGCCCACTTGGGCCAGCGCCAAGGCCGGCGCGTCGTTGACGCCGTCCCCCGCCATGGCCACGATCCGGCCTTTCTCCTGGTATCCACGGATCAGACTCGCCTTCTCGTCGGGCAACATCTCCGACCGCACCTGCTTGATCCCCAAGTCTCTCGCCACGGCGTCGGCCGTGGTCCGGCCGTCCCCGGTGACCATGACGACGCGTACGTCCTCAAGCCTCAGTTGCGCCAGAATCTCCCGGGCGGAGGTCTTGAGGGGGTCTCCCAGGCCCAGAACGCCACAGGCACGGCCATCGACGGCCACGAAGAAGGCCGTCATCCCGCGCAGACGCAACTCTTCCGCCCGCCGCTCCAGGTCGCCGATCCGGATCGAAAGACCCGCCAGGAACCGCCGGCTGCCCACCGCCACTTCCCGGCTCTCCACCCTTCCCCGGACCCCCTGTCCCGCCACGGCATCGAAACGTTCCACCGAAGGCAAATCCAGTCCTTCCCGGCGCGCTCCGGCGACCACGGCCTCAGCCAGAGGATGTTCACTCCCCTGTTCCAAGCTGGCGGCGAGTCTCAGGATCTCCTGGCGATTCCATCCGTCGGCCGGATTCACGGACTCAAGCCGCGGACGTCCTTCGGTGAGAGTGCCCGTCTTGTCGACCATGAGGGTGTCGACCCGCTCCAGGACCTCCAGCGACTCGGCGTCCCGAATCAGGACGCCCGATCGGGCGCCCTCCCCCACGCCCACCATGATGGACATGGGAGTCGCCAGACCGAGGGCGCAGGGGCACGCGATCAGCAATACCGCCGCCGCCGTGACGAGCGCATTGGCCCATCTGGGTTCGGGCCCCAGCAATCCCCACGTCAGTGCCGCCGCCACGGCCACGACGATGACGGCGGGGACGAACCACGCCGCAACGCGGTCGACCAGGCGGTGGACCGGGGCCCGGGAGCGTTGGGCCTCGATGACCATCCGGACGATGCGCGCCAGGAGAGTTTCGCTCCCGACCCGGCGAGCCTCCATGGCCAGGGAGCCGGACCCGTTCGACGTCCCGCCTGTCACGGCATCTCCCGGACGCTTCAAGACGGGGATGGACTCGCCGCTGATCATGGACTCGTCGACGCTGCTCTCTCCCTCCAGCACCCGGCCGTCCACCGGAATCTTGTCCCCCGGGCGCACTCGCAGCCGGTCGCCCGGCTGCACGTCCCCCAAGGGCACCTCTTCATCGCCTCCGGCGGCGATCTTCCGGGCGGTGGGCGGAGACAGTTCCAGGAGGGCCCGGACGGCGCTGCCGGTACGTTCCGTCGCCCTGAGTTCGAGAACCTGCCCCAGAAGCACCAGGGCCGTAATGACGGCGGCCGCCTCGAAATAGACGCCTACCTGACCGTGGACGTCCCGATAGGCATCCGGGAAGAGGCCGGGAAAACCGACGGCGGCCAGGCTGTAAAGGTAGGCCGCGCCCGTACCCAGGGCAATCAGGGTGAACATGTTGAGGCTGCGATTCCAAATTGAGGTCCAGGCCCTCTGCCAGAAGGGAAGCCCGCCCCAAATCACTACGGGAGTCGCCAGGAGCAGCTCGAGCCACTGGCGGAGCTCCGGAGTCAGGATCCGGGAGATCGGCTGTCCGGACGCCATATCCAACATGGACAGCAGAAAGAGGGGAACCGTGAAACCGAGACTCCAGCGAAAACGCCTGGTCATTTCACGCAATTCTCCGCCGTCTTCCGCATTTGCTCCGTACGGCTGCAAGGCCATGCCGCATGAAGGACACGACCCCGGCACCGGCGACTCGACGCCGGGACACATGGGGCAGATGTAGCGGACTGCGTCCCCGTGGTCATGCGCGTGGACCTCGGGACGGTCTCCTTCGTGGTGCGCAAGGGCGAGTTCCGGATTGGACCGGAACAGTTCGGCGCAATTCGGGCAGCAAAAATAGTACGTCTTCCCGCCGTGGGCGACGGTGGGAACGCCGGGGCCGGGAGTCACTTTCATCCCGCAGACCGGATCGATTTCACGTTGCTCGGCTACCGGACTCATAGTTCCTCCAACGGCAACTCGATCCTGAAGGTGAGCCCGCGGTCTTCGTTGGCCCGGGCCACAATGGTGCCGCCATGGTTCTTCACAAGTTGAAAGCAGATGGACAGACCCAAGCCGGTCCCCTCGGCCTTGGTGGTGTAAAAGGGGTCGAAGATACGCTCCAAGTCCACTCCTTCCGATCCGGAGCCGCTGTCCGAGATTTCGATGGCGACATGCCGGCTCTCCGGCGCCCTGAAGACTCTCGCTTCCAGCACTCCCCCGTCGGGCATGGCTTCGAGGCCGTTGAGCATGACGTTGAGCATGACCTGCCGGATCTGGTCGGGGTCCATGGGCACCGGCGGGACTCGGAGATCGTCGAAGACACGAATTTCGACCTGAGCGTCCCGCGCCGGCTTCTGCAACAAGGTCACCGTGGACTCGAGAAGCTCTCCGACGGGAGTCGGCTGAATCGACGGTTGGGGCGGCCTTCCGAATCGGAGAAAGTCCTCCACGATGGCGTTGAGCCGAGCGATTTCCTGGTGGACGATACCCAGGAATTCCCGCTTGGGATGATCGGCGGGGAATTCCCCCGACAAGATCTCGATGGAGCCCTTGATAGTGCCCAGCGGATTGCGGATCTCGTGGGCGATGCCGGCGCTGAGCCGTCCCATGGAGGCGAGCCGGTCCGCCCGCCTCAGATGCTCGAAGGTCTTCTGCAGCGATTCATACGCCTCGGACAGGCGCCGCGAGGTTCGCTCCAGGTCTCTCCGCTGCCGCCTCTCCCGGCTGGAGAGGACTCCCACCAGGAGCCCGATGGCGTGGTAGAGGCAGATTTCGGCGTATTGGTTGAAGGTGTACATGGGGACATGATGCCAGTCCCGCTGGATGTGGTAGAGGTAAAGTCCGCTGGTCAGGAGCGCCGTGCAGACCCCGCCGACGGGTCCGTACCAGAAGGCGGCCAGCAGAATGGGAACGTAGTAGACGCGCTGGTAGATCTCGTGCAGATACCGGTGCTCCGTGCTGGTGGTGTAGTGGAAGGCGGAGATGACCAGTACACCCGCCAGAATGGAGGCCGGACCGAGCCAGTTGGCGCGCTGCCCCATCATAACGGAGGTTTTTCCCCACCCCTGATCCGCCGGAGTCCGAACTTCCGCATCCGGTAGATCAGAGTGTTCCTGGTGA
The DNA here is from genome assembly GCA_026706325.1 of Candidatus Aminicenantota bacterium. Classification (GTDB taxonomy): domain Bacteria; phylum Acidobacteriota; class UBA6911; order RPQK01; family JAJDTT01; genus JAJDTT01. The sequence continues at coordinate 11,595 of JAPOYZ010000030.1, read as the reverse complement.
TTCCCAGGTACCGCGCCGTCCGAACCTGGTTCCACCGCTTCCGCTCCAGCGCCGCCAGCAGGATGTCGCGCTCCAGCTCTTGCAGAGAAAAGCCTTTCTCGGGGAGCCGGAACATTCCCCTGTCCGTATCTCCGGCCGGCCGCCGGATTTCCCCGGGCAGATCCTCGCACTCGACCTCTCCGGTCCGGTTGAAGAGCACCAGCCTCTCGACGACGTTTTCCAACTCCCGGACGTTTCCGGGCCAACGGTATGACTGCAGCCGCGAAACCGCCTCTTCCCCGAACCGCACCTCCTTGCCCAGTTTCCGGGACGACTCATTCTGGAAATGGTGGATCAGAAGCGGGACGTCCTCCCGGCGCTCCCGCAAGGGAGGGATCCTCAACGGCGCCACCGAGAGCCGATAGAACAGGTCTTGACGGAATCGCCCCCCGGCCATGGCCTGGCCCAGATCCTGGTTCGTGGCCGCCAGGATCCGGACGTCCACGGGGGAGGGCTCCGGGTCTCCGATCACATCCATCTCCTTCTGCTGCAATACCCGGAGCAGCTTCACCTGCATATCCAACGGTAGCTCCGCCACTTCATCCAGGAACAGAGTCCCGGTGTCCGCCGCCGCGAACTTTCCCCGCCTGTCGGCGACGGCGCCGGTGAAGGCGCCCTTGCGGTGGCCGAAAAGCTCGGACTCCATCAGGTCCCGCGGAATGGCGCCACAGTTCACAACCACGAAAGGACTTTTCTTTCGCGGACCGTTGAAATGGATGGCCCGGGCCAGCAGCTCCTTCCCGGTTCCCGTCTCTCCCTGAATCAGGACCGTCGTCGCCACCACCGCCAGTTGACGGGCCAACTCCAGAACATCGCGGAACTCCCTGGACGATCCCACGATCCCCCCGAATTCGAACCTGCGCTGCACCTCCCGGGACAATCTTCGGTTCTCACGAATCAACCGCGTCATCTCCAGGGCTTTCCGGATGGAATGGTGGATCTCCTCCTGCTCGAAGGGTTTGGTTAAAAAGTCGGAGGCGCCGCCCTTGACGGCGTCGACGGCCCCCTCAATGGAACCGTGGGCGGTCAGAACGATCACGGGAAGATCGGGATCCAGCCGGCGGATCCGTTCCAGCAACTGGAGGCCGTCCATCCCCGGCATGCGCAGGTCGGTGACCACCAGGTCCACCGCGGACTCGCGGACCCGCTCCAGGGCGCGGGCTCCGGAAGAGACGCAGCAAGTGCCGTACCCGAACTGCTGGACCTGGTAGTCCAGGACCCGCAAAAAATTCCGGTCGTCGTCGACCAACAGAATCCGTTCGGGTTTCATCCTGCAGCCATTCTATCCCAAAAGTGTCTTATATAAAACAGTTGTGTTATATCACACATACCCTGGGTTATATGAAGCATTTCAGGCAAGCGCAGCCTCGCGATGCTCACATGGTCTGCGGAAGAAAGATGACTAACTGCTGAATTACGAAACACTTAGGACGAGTGTCCGGGAATGGGGAGGAGTTGGTCCGGAAATTGCGTACGAAAACGGTCGTGCCGGGCACGAAATGAAGAAAAGATCGACGCCTTCAATCCATACGGCCGTGTTGCTGGGACTCTGCTTCCTCCTTGCGGGACACCCGGGAACCTTTGGAACTCAACCGGATTCCTCGCCGGCGTTCCACATCACGGACCCGCTGCTGGGAGAGTACATTCGCACGGCCCTCGACTCGAACCCGTCCATCCAGACGGCGTTTGCCCGTTACCGAGCGGCGCTTCAAAAGATCCCCCAACAGACCGCTCTGCCCGATCCCACCGTGACCTTCGGCCGTTTCCTTCGCAGTGTGGAGACCCGCGAGGGGCCTCAACTGAGCACGCTCACACTCAGTCAACGGTTTCCCTGGTTCGGGAAGCTGGACCTGAAGGGCAAGATTGCCGTCAAGCGGGCTGCGTCCCATTACCAGCTATTTCGCGCACGGGAACGGGAAATCGCCGCCGACGTGAAACGAGCCTTCTACGACGTGGCCTATCTGGACCGGGCCCTGGATCTCGTGAAGGAGGAGCAGTCGTTGCTGGACCACTACGAAGAGCTGGCTCAAGCCCGTTACGCTTCGGGCGAGGGACACCAGCAGGAGGTGATCCGGATCCAGAGCGAGATCAGCCGGACCATGAGCCGGCTGGAACTGCTGCGGCAACAACGCCATTCGACTGCGGCACGGCTGAACAGCCTTCTGGACCAGGCGCCGGAGAAGCCGGTGCCCCGACTCCTGCTCTCCGCCCCGCAGAAGGTCACCCTCAACCTGGAAGAACTCTACGCCCTGGGGGCGCGTCACCGGCAGGAACTCAAGGGGGCCATGGATCGGATCGAAGCCAGGGAGCAGGGTATCGAGCTGGCGAAGAAAAGTTTTTGGCCGGACGTCACATTGAGTGCGGGAACCGTCAACGTCGGCGGCCTTCCTGCGCGGGACCTGCTTCCGGCGCCGCGTCCCGGCGGCGGCAAGAACGCCTACAACATCTCGGTGGGCATCAACATTCCCCTCCAGAGGCACAAATATCGCGCTGAGTTGATGGAAGCTGCGGAAAACCTGATCGCCGAACGCAGCACCTATCGAGAGTTGCGCAACCGGATTCAACTCACCATCCGGGACCTGGCGGTCCGCATCCAGACCCTCTGGAGACAGATGGACCTGTTTGAACGGGTCCTGATTCCCCAGACCCGGGAGGCTCTTCGCTCCGCCGAGTCCGGATACCAGAACGGGCAGTTGGGAGCCCTGGAACTGTTGGACAGCGAACGGGCGCTGTTGGAAACGCAGGTGCTCCAGGCTCGATACGAGGCCGACTATCTACAGGCCCTGGCGGGGATGGAGCAAGCCGTCGGAACCCGTTACCCCGGACCGGGAGAAGAGCGATGAAGGCAAAGGTTCTCTCAGTCCTGCTGTTGATTCTGGCGGCGTCCGCCCTGATCCTGATGGATCCTTTCGATTGGCGCCTGATTCATCGGGTCCGGATGGGAATTTCCTCCTGGCTCAGCTTTCTTTCTCCTCAACGAGACTCCCAGGAGGGACAACTCTGGACCTGCGGCATGCATCCCCAAGTGATCCGGCAGGGGCCGGGAAGCTGTCCACTCTGCGGGATGCGCCTGAGTCCGTTGAAGGAAACGACTGCCGGCCGGGAAGGTTCCGGGATGCACCGGGAAGGCTCCGGAATGCATTCGGAAGGTTCCGGGACAGACCACGCCATGTCCGGTTCCCCGGCTTCGCGCCGCTCCATGGACGCGGGCAGTGGTTCCAGTGAACCGGCGTCCCACAGCTCGGAAAACCAACAGCCGGACTTGGTTCGAATCGACCCTTCCTTCGTCCAGAACTTTGGGGTTCAGTCGATCCCGGTCCGTCGGGCCGATCTCTCCTTCACCATCCGAACCGTGGGAAACCTGGTTTACGACGAAGGGAAGATGGCCTGGATCAACACCAGATTTGACGGTTGGATCGAGAAGGCTCACGTCAACTACGTGGGCGAACCGGTTCAGGAGGGCCAGAAGCTTCTGGAGATCTACAGCCCCGAACTGGTGAGAAGTCAGCAAGAGTATTTGCAGGCCATGGAATACGCCGAGCGGCTCGGCGGAAACGAGTACCCCGAGGTCGCCGAGCGGGCCCGATCTCTGGTGGAGTCCAGCCGCCGGCTCTTGGATCACTGGGACCTGGATTCCGAGCAGATCCGCCGACTGGAAGAGTCCCGGGAGCCCCGGCGCACCGTGACCCTGGTCTCACCCGTCGGCGGAGTGGTGGTGGAGAAGATGGACGAGGCACTGGAGGGGATGCGGGTCCATCCCGGCATGAACCTGTACAAGATCGCCGATCCTTCCAGTCTCTGGGTCGAGGCGGAGGTCTTCGAGCATCAGATTCCCTGGATGCAGGTCGGACAGGAAGCCTCTATCGAGATCTCCTCCCTGCCGGGACGGAAATTCCGCGGCGCCGTCCGGTTCCTGTCGCCCGCGTTCAGCGGCCGGACCCGGACCCTGAAGGTGTCGCTGGAATTGATCGATCCCGATCCCATCCTCCGCGCCGACATGTATGCCAACGTCACCTTCGACGTGTCGTCGGTCCGAGGCGCACTGGCCGTCCCCGAAGACTCGGTGATCCACAGCGGCCGCCGCAACCTGGTGGTCCTGGATCTGGCAAACGGAGCCTTCCAGGTCCGGGAGGTCGTGTTGGGCAGAAACGGCAATGGTTTCTGGGAAGTCAGGAAAGGTCTGTCCGACGGCGACCAGGTCGTGATCTCGTCCCAGTTCCTCATCGATTCGGAGAGCCGGCTGAAGGAGGCCATTCGGAAGATCGTCTCGCCGAACGCCGAGGGCGCCACAGGCGAGCCGGCAGTGCCCATGGGCCATCAGCACTGAGGCTCGACACCGCGGTGATCTGAGACATGCTGGGAAAAATCATCGACTGGTCCCTGGATAACCGGCTCCTGATCCTTCTGGCCACCGGTTTCGCCATCCTGGCCGGACTCTATTCCTTCCGGCAGACACCCCTGGACGCCATTCCGGACCTCTCGGACGTCCAGGTCATCATCTACGCCGAGTATCCGGGCCAGGCCCCGCAGGTGGTGGAAGACCAGTTGACCTACCCCATCACCACCCAGATGCTCTCGGTGCCGTATTCCAAAGTGGTGCGGGGCTACTCCTTCTTCGGCTCCTCCTTCGTCTACGTCATCTTCGAAGACGGGACCGACATGTACTGGGCCCGGAGCCGGGTGCTGGAATCCCTGAACTACGTCAGCGCCCGCCTTCCCGAAGGAGTCAGTCCCACGCTGGGTCCGGACGCCAGCGGCGTCGGCTGGGCCTTCATGTACGTCCTCAAGTCGGATCGGAGAAACCTGGCCGAGCTTCGCAGCATCCAGGATTGGTTCCTCAAGTACGAACTCACCTCGGTGGACGGCGTATCGGAAGTGGCCAGTGTCGGCGGCTTCGTCAGGCAGTACCAGATCACCGTGGACCCCAACCGCCTCCGGGCCTACGACATTCCCATCTCCAGGATTCGCCGGGCCGTCCAGCGGAGCAACAACGAAGTGGGGGGACGGGTCCTGGAGATGTCGGAAACCGAGTTCATGATCCGCGGCCGAGGCTATATCCGAAACGTGGCCGACCTCCGGGAGATCGCGCTGGCGGTGTCGCCGACCGGAACGCCGGTTCTCCTGCGAGACGTGGCCACGGTCCAGATGGGACCCGAAATGCGCCGCGGGATCGCCGAATACAACGGCGAGGGGGAGGTCGTCGGCGGAATCGTCGTGGTGCGGTCCGGAGCCAATACGCACCAGGTCATTCAAGGGGTCAAGGAGAAGTTGGAGGAGCTGCGGCAGGGTCTGCCCGAAGACGTCGAGATCCTGACCGTCTACGACCGGTCGGCTCTGATCGAGCGGGCGGTGAAGACGCTGGGGGAGAAACTCCTGGAAGAGGGACTGGCGGTCGCCCTGGTGTGCATCCTGTTCCTGCTCCATCTGCGCTCCTCGCTGGTGGCCATCATCACCCTGCCGGTGGCGGTCCTCATCTCCTTCATCGTCATGGAGCAGCAGGGCATCGACGCCAACATCATGTCCCTGGGCGGTATCGCCATCGCCATCGGAGCCATGGTCGACGGCGCCGTCATCATGATCGAAAACGCCCACAAGCACCTGGAGGCGGATCGCGGCAAGAAGGACCACTGGAAGATCATCGCCGACGCTTCCAAGGAGGTGGGTCCCACCCTCTTTTTCGCCATGCTGGTCATCACCGTCTCCTTCATTCCCGTCTTCACGCTGGAGGCCCAGGAAGGGAGGCTCTTCAAGCCGTTGGCCTTCACCAAGACGTACTCCATGGCGGCGGCCTCGATTCTGGCGATCACCCTGGTGCCGGTCCTCATGGGCTACTGGATCCGGGGGAGGATCCGCTCCGAGAAACGGAATCCCCTCAGCCGCATCCTGATCGCGATCTACGACCCGGTGCTCCGGCTCCTCCTGAGGTGGAAGTGGACGGTCCTGATCCTCACCGCCGGAATCCTGGGTCTGACCTGGGTTCCCTACTCCCGCCTGGGCTCCGAGTTCATGCCTCCGCTGTATGAAGGCGACCTGCTCTACATGCCCACGACCCTGCCCGGACTCTCCACCACCAAGGCCCGGGAAATCCTGCAGCAGACGGACAAGATCATCGCCTCCTTTCCCGAGGTCGACCGGGTCTTCGGGAAGATCGGGCGGGCCGACACGGCCACCGATCCCGCACCGCTGAGCATGATCGAGACCACCATCATGCTCAAACCCGAGTCCGAGTGGCGCCCCGGCATGACCCCGGACCTACTCATCGACAAACTGAACCGGTCGATTCAGTTCCCGGGCCTCACCAACACCTGGACCATGCCCATCAAAACCCGGATCGCCATGCTCTCCACCGGCATCAAGACGCCGGTAGGGATCAAGGTCTCGGGACCCGATCTGACCGTGCTCCAAAACCTGGGACAGGAGATCGAGGCGGTGGTCCGCCGCCTTCCGGGCACCCTTTCCGTCTACTCGGAGCGGGTCATGGAGGGCAACTACCTGGATTTCGACATCCGGCGCGACGCCATCGCCCGCTATGGACTCACCGTGGGGGACGTGCAGGACGTGATCCAGTCCGCCATCGGGGGAATGAACATCACCACCACCGTGGAGGGGCTGGAGCGGTATCCGGTGAATCTGCGCTACAGCCGGGAACTCCGGGACAACCTGCCGGCCCTCCGGGAGATCCTGGTTCCCACGCCCCTCGGTTCCCAGATCCCCCTGGGGCAATTGGCCACCATCCGGATCCGCAAGGGGCCGACCGCCATCAAGACGGAGAACTCCCGTCCCAACGCCTGGATCTACGTCGACCTGGCGGACATCGACGTGGGGAGCTACGTGACCATGGCCCGGCAGGCGGTCACGGGCCAGGTCGAGGTCCCGGACGGATACAACGTCATCTGGAGCGGCCAATTCGAGCACATGGAGCGGACCCGGCAACACCTGTTGGCCGTGATCCCCATGACCCTGCTGATCGTCTTCGTCATCATCTACCTGAACACGCGCTCCGTCTTCGAAACGGCCATCGTGTTCCTGGCGGTCCCCTTCTCCCTGGTGGGGGCGTTCTGGCTGCTCTATCTGCTCGACTACAACATGAGCGTCGCGGTCTGGGTCGGGATCATCGCCCTGATGGGACTGGATGCGGAGACCGGCGTGGTGATGCTGCTCTACCTGAACGTGGCCTACCGGAAGGCGGTCGGGGAGGGCCGCATGCGACGGCTTTCGGATCTGACCGAAAGCATCCGCCAAGGAGCAGTCCACCGTGTGCGCCCCAAGGTGATGACGGCCTGCATCATCCTGGCGGGCCTCATTCCCATCATGTGGAGTCATGGCGCAGGCGCCGACGTCATGAAGCGAATCGCCGCACCCATGGTCGGCGGAGTGACGACCTCCGTCCTCCTGGAACTCTGCGTCTACCCCGTCATCTACTACATTTGGAAGGGTTGGAAGCTGAAATGAAACAAAGCCTGTTCGCTCTCCTGACACTGTTCTGTTTCGCCGCGGGGGCCTGGGGAGAAACGGTGCGGGTCCGGCACGACCACGACCCCTGGGGCAAGTGCGAGGGTGAATTGATCATCGACCAGGAGGGGATCGAATACCGGTCGGCCAAGAAGATGGACCACAACCGGAAGTGGATCTGGCAGGACATCCAGAGCGTGGACCGCAAGTCCCCGTCCCGGCTGAGCGTGCTCACCTACGAAGACCAGAAGCTCCGTCTGGGCCAGGACAAGGTCTTCGACTTCGAGTTGCTGTCTTCCCATCGGACATTTTCCGATCAGACATTGGAGCTCATCTCCGGCAAGCTGAAGAAACCGGTGACCGATCGCGTCACCGATCCCATCGACGCCGAGTACCAGGTCCCAGCCAAGCACAAGCACACTCTCGGAGGCTGCGAGGGAACCCTCTACTTCGGCCCGGAGTACAGCGTCTACGACAGCGAGGACGCGTCGGATTCGAGAAAGTGGAAAAAGGACCGCGACGTGGCCAACGTCTGGTCCTCGCAACGGTACGAGCTGGAGATCCGGACCTACGAGGAAAACCGCCGCAACTTCGACAAGATGCGGGTCTTCCGGTTTCAGCTCAAGGAGCCTCTGAATCAGGCATACTATGAGAAACTTCGCCGTGGGCTGCCATAGCCCGCGCAAGCATAGTCCGGTCCAAGGGGTGACTATGTCATGAACGAAACAGGTCAACCTTCCGATGTTCCGGAAGAGCGCGCCGGAAAAGGTGCCAAAATGATCCGGGGAATTGCGGCCGTACTGCTCCTGACACTGTTGGCCGGCAGCTCCTATTATCTCTACACGCTGGAGACGGAAACCTGCGGCATCTGCCAGCGGCCTCTGCACGGAGCCACGACCTACCGAATCGACCTCTTGGGGGGAGAATTCGTGGACGTCTGCTGTCCCCGTTGCGGACTCCATTTCCAGGATCAGAACAGCGGCAGGGTGAAAAGGGCGTGGATCGGAGACCTCGCCACCGGAGAACGTTTTCCCGCCGAGCAGGCCTTCTACGTGGAAGACAGCTCGGTCAATCCTTGTTGTTCCATGGAACTGCCCCGGGAAGACGGATCCGGCGCCCCGTACACCTTGGCCTGGGACCGCTGCCTGCCCGGCCTGGTCGCCTTCAAGGACCGGCGAAGCGCCCGGGATTTCCAGCAAGACCGCGGCGGCGTCATCAAGAGCTACCAGGAACTGTTCTCGGCGGGGCATCGGTAGCACCGGATCCGCTTGCCAGCTCAATCAGGGAGAAAACCATGAAAAGAAGGCGATTTTTTGGTGTGGCCACGGCATCGGTGCCGGCGGGATTCCTGTCCGGAGAAGCGTCCGCATCGCGGGCTGCGACCCGGCAGCTCAACCGGAAACTTCCCCTGCGGCTGGGGACGGTGACCTACAACCTGGGCCGGAGTTGGGATTTGGACACGATTATCCGCAACTGCGCCGAAACCGGTTTCGAGGGGGTCGAGCTGCGCAGCACCCACGCCCACGGCGTCGAGATCGACATCCCTCCCGAGAAACGCCGGGAAGTCATGATGCAGTTTCAAGATTCACCGGTCCGTCTGGTGGGCCTGGGCAGCGCCTGCGAGTACCACTCGCCCGATCCTGCGGTCCTGCGCCGCAACATCGAAGAGACCAAGGCCTTCGTGCGACTGGCCCACGACGTGGGAGCCCCCGGCGTCAAGGTGCGCCCCAACGGACTTCCCGAGGGGGTCCCGGAGGAGAAGACCCTGGAACAGATCGGACTGGCGCTGAGGGAGTGCGGCGCCTACGGCAACGGCTGGGGCGTCCAGATCCGGCTGGAGGTTCACGGACGCGAGACCGGGCGCATCCCCCGCATCCGCAAGATGCTGGACTACGCCGATCACGACAACGTCCGGATCTGCTGGAACTCCAACAAGACGGATCTTCTGGACGGGGGCGTGGAAACCAACTTCAACCTGATCAAGGACCGGATCTCCCTGGTCCACATGCGGGACCTCTTCGTCGAAGAGTACCCCTGGCGGCTCCTGTTCCGCCTGCTCCGGGAGATGGAATATCCGGGCTACTGCATGGCCGAGATCCCCGAGAGCACCGATCCGATCCGGGTCATGAAGTACTACCGGACCCTGTTTCGCGCCTTTCAGGACCTGGTCTGAGGCGGCGGATGTAGCCACTCATCGCATCGCGGGCCAATTCACCCAAGTGGCTGCGTAGCTGTTCCGGCGCGTCGAAGCTTTGGAAGGACCCGGAGTCGATGTCAGCAATGCCGATCTTGGCCGCCTTCCGCAACCTTGTCAGTTGAGCTTCGTATTTCTGTTCTTGACGCTCCATCAGCCAAATTGCCTCGCGTAGAACTTCACTGGCGTTCTGATAGCGTGCGGTTCGAGAGGGACAGTCATGTTCGCACCACCGGAAAGCGCTGAGGTCACCTGACCAGTCTACCACCGAAGGCAATCCGTCCCTTGCCGGGCGGCTCGTAGAAAATGTGCGTGTTCCTTCGAGGCCGCTGCAACCGCTTCGACACAATCCGGGCAAGATCCATGGCCTCCTGCGCGACTTCTTCCTCCGCCGGCAGGTGGTGCTTCAATACGTACACGAGTGTTGTTTTCGTTTCCTCGGGCAGCTCAAATCGGTTTTCCGCATATTGCTCGACCGGAAGGTACTCGACTTCAACCCACGTCCCGGACGGTTCCGTATCGAAATATACGCCGAGTTCGTCGGCCAACGTCTGCAGCTTTTCCTTTCCCAGACGCTCGTCGTCGTTTCGAACAACCAGTTTTAGGCGAATGATCGGCACTCTCCTCTTCACCCCCTTTTCTCACCGGGTGACGCGCCCATCATGGATTCTTCGGGAAGGAGCCCAGCTACCAACGCCACTATACCGCGTGGTTCCTTCGGCAGCCGGGGAGAAGGGGACGACCGGAGAGAAGGGGAAAGTCACGTTCTCGCGCTCGCGCGCGGTCTGGATAGCAGCGAATGCGGGAGCGATGAACCGCTCCGCCAATCAGCTCTCCTGAAGAGGCAGGGCTTCCGGATGGTGTTGGGACACCCGAGAGGCGACCTCCTCGGCCGCACGAATGAGCGCCTCGACGAGAGGCTCCTCAAGCTCAGGATCGCCCTCGTATTCCGACAGGTTCCGGCGTCGGTGCGCGAGATCCAGTACGCGCCATTGTTGGTTCGGGAAATCCAGCGTGTGGCGGAGGCACTGAAACACGATGTAGCGGCTGTGCGCCCGATAACCGGCGATTCGAAGAGCCGCCAGCGATAGCGCGTGCGCGGCATTGTAAGCCAGATCGAACCGGGACTCGATGCTCAGATGATCGAGTTTCGCGTCCTTCAGTCGCGCCAATCCAGACCGGACCAACCCAGTAATTTCCGCTGGTGACGGCGATTCCGCCTTGAGGCGGCCGATCCTGACGAGATTTTCGAGCTGTTCATGCGCCATCAACAGAGCCCATGAGAACTAGGTGTGAATCCTGGAGGATCCTCGTCACAAAACCTGTCCCGGTGGCGCGCCGGCGTCGGAACTCGCTCGACGTGTACAGCATCGGGTTCACGCGTCGGTCCAACTGCTTTTCGGCTGGAGCGAGAGCAGCATATGCCGCTTCCAGCGTCAGAGTATCGGAAACCAGAAGGAGATCGATATCGCTGGCTGCCGTCTCCTGCCGTTTCGCGATCGATCCATAGATCAGAGCGAGAGTGATTTGTTCGGAGACGGCTTGCAACGCAGAGAGAACAGGGTCTTTGAGACCCACAGTCTTTCGGATGATGCTCCAGAGTTCGTGGAAAAGAGGCGAGTCGCGATTGGCCTGGTAGTGCTTCTGGTTGCCAACCCAGAATACGGTCGCCAGTCCGCTCTCGGCCAGGCGGCTCAGTTCGCGTTGAACAGTGCCTCGGCCCAGATCCGCCAAGTTGATGATCTCGGTCACGAAGAAACTGCGATCCGGTTGACCGAACAATAGAGCCATGACGCGTTGTTGAGTCGTCGTGAACAGCGCATCGGCAAGGGCGGAACTGACAAGAGACGAGCCGTAATGATTCGATATGGGGGGTTCTGCTGAGATGAAAGATTTTTCCATACCCATGT
>JAPOYZ010000441.1 GCA_026706325.1 Candidatus Aminicenantota bacterium | reverse complement strand
AGGCGGGAAAGCCGATGCCCCTCGACGACTCGTCGTTGCCGGCAGCGACCACGGATGCGATTCCAATCTCACGCAGATTACCCATGGCGGCTGTCGCGGCCGGGGAGATTGTTGAATCGCAGTTCTCCGGGAAGATAAAGGGGGTGCTGAAGCTCATGTTTACGGCCGCGATGTCGAAGCTGGTGCTGAGTTCGAAAACTCGCTCCAGCCCGGCGATCCAGTCGCTGTTGAACGACTCTATGCAGTCCCCTCCGCTGCTGCAGCGCGAAAACACTTGAATGGCGATAATGCGGGCTTCGGGGGCCACGCCCGAGAAATCAGCTCCTTTTCCGGCAGCGACCCCAGCTACCGCGGTCCCATGAAAGCAACCGGTGAAGGAGCAGGGCATTGCCGATCCCAAACCGATCGACTCTCTCTCGCCTCCAGGACAAAGCGACGATGCGAACCGGTCGGAACCCGAATAGCAGGCCTCGGACACCACCTTGCCCTTCAGAAACGGGTGATTCCCGTCCACTCCGGTGTCCAGGATGGCGATGGTTTGGCCCGCGCCCTCGTACCCCTGTCTCCAGGCATTGGAAGCGCCCACCATACGCGTGCTTTCCCGCAGAACCGGTCTGACGACGCTGTCCTCTTCGATGCCGACGACTTCAGTGCCCTCGGCCAGACTTTCCAGTGCCGCCCTGTCCACTTCCATCGCCATATAGGGAATGAACTTGAATTGGCGGACGGAGGAGAGGTTGTGGCGAATCATTCGATTCAACAGGGCCTGTTGGGCCAGAGCTATCCGGGGCAAGGGAGTCCTGGCATCGGTCAGGCGGCTCGCGGCAGAGACGGCAGGACTCCCCTCGGTCTTCAATTCCACGATCACCCTCACGCTGCCTTCCGTCCGGACCTTTTCCCTCAGGACCGCAAAAGCCCTGTCCCTCCGAGTTCTTTCCAGTGGTTCCCCGGCGATGCCAAGCTTCTGATCGGGATCTTCGTCGCCCGTGGATAGTCCGCTAAAACTGATGTTGGCGCTGCCGCAGTTGGGCTCCCGGCTGGAAATCAGGGTTCCGGCTCCCTGTGGCGAAACCCGGGTCGTCAAGGAATGGCAGTCGCCGCTGACGACTATGGTCTTGGTAAATTCGTTGTCGGATTCGTCGCTCTCCGACACGACATCTCCGGCATCGGCCACGATTCGGAGCGTGTGGGTTCCTGCCGCCAGTCTCCCGATGGGGTAGTCCCGGCGAAATCGGTAGACTTGAGGATCCAGGGAGTCGGGAACGTCGAAGGTCTCCCACAGTCGGCCGTCGATGTAGAGGTCGATCCGGAACGCTGTCACAACCGAAGAAATACCGCTGTTGATCACGGCAAAATCCACGTAGAGGCGGTCGGCAGCCATCAAGCCGCGGGTGTCGACGTTGTCGTCCTGCCGATTGGAAACCACGATGGCGTCGGACCATCCGTCCGGCCGAACCGGCCTGAGGTTGGGCGAGTTGTGCTGGGAAGTGTGGGAGCCGAATGATGCCAGGAACAGCAGGACCGCAACCATCCAGGATCCTGTCCGGGCACCGGATTTTCCGCGCATGAAATTCTCTTCCATTGCCATTGAATGAAGCCGTCAGGGATCCCGGTTGGTCTCGTCCTGCTCAGGGTCGGCAGGGAACCGCTCGGTGGCATATTGCACCCTGATGCCGCGGCTCCTGGTCCCGATGGGTGTCAAGGCCAGTCCAAAGGTGCTGGTGCCCGGAACGTCCAGACAGGTCTGGATGATTCTGGGCTGCTTGAACTCCGGAAAGGAATGAAGCTGCTGTTTCCCGGTAATCTCCAGACCGGGGAGCCGCCCGAGCGAATTCCCGTCCAGGTCGTACGTCTGGAACCGCAGTAAAGCTCCGGGCGGCGCAGCGCTTTCCGGCCGTGCAGTCACGGCCGCGAACTCCAGATTGCGTCCGCGACCGAAAACGCCTGTCAGGAGGCGGCAGTCTCCGTCTTGCAGCCAGGCTTCTCCCGACTGGCCGGTCACCGAGAACAGTTCCTCAATATCTCCGGTGGCCGTGTCCTCAATCAGATAGTTGGCCCGAACATGCAGCGAGCTGGCGGTGCAGGGTGAACCCGTGAAGACGTAGGCAGCACCGGCTGAGAGTTCACGTACATCCGGGGCCGTCAGGGTCAGGATCTCGGCTCCTCCCTCGGGAATGGTGGCGTAAAGGAGGTTGCGGTCGAT
>JAPOYZ010000431.1 GCA_026706325.1 Candidatus Aminicenantota bacterium | reverse complement strand
AGGTGGTCGGGGGAAAGCTGGTGCAGGTCAAGATCATCGACAGCGGGGAAAACTATGCCGACCCGGTCGTCGAGGTGCTGCCCCACTTCCCGGTGAGCACCCTGTGGATCTTCTGGATCATCGACGTGGTATGCTGCGGCCTCTTCATGGCCAACTTCTACTTCGAGTACAGGCTCGCCGATTCCAAGAAGTGGTACTGGAAGAACAACTGGATCGACTTCATCACCTCCATACCGCTTCCTCCGGTGCAGGTCATCGCCGCCTCCGGCGACCTCGGCATCGTTCGCCTGGGGCGGATTCTCCGGGCGGTGCGCATCCTCAGGGCGCTGAGGCTGTTCCGCGTCGGGCTGTTCTTCTGGCGCGGCATGGACCACCTGAGCTCCACCCTCGACGTGCGGCTCCTCAAGCGGTCCCTTCTCTACGGGATGCTGTCTCTCGTGTTCGGCGCCTTCATTTTCATGGGCCTGGAGCGCCTCGAGTCAGGCTCCGGGTTCGGGCCGAGCCTCTGGTGGAGCTTCACCACCCTGGTCACCGGCGGCTACGCCGACATCCACAATCCGGAGACCCTTTCCGGCAAGATCCTGACGGTCTTCCTGGTGATTACGGGGATGGTCCTGGTGGGGGTCTTCACCGCCACCCTGACCAGCGTGCTGGTCAAGGACGAGGACTCGGTGAAGGTCGAGGAGCTCGAGGAGCAGGCCGCGGTGGTGACGAAAATCCAGAAGGACGTGGAGGAAACCAACGAGCGCCTCGACCGGCTCGAAGGCAGCATCGGCGAGATCCGCGACGCCGTGGCGGACCGGGAGAAGTAGGGCCTTCGGGCGGTCCTTGTTTGCGGCCTCGGCCTTCCCAAAGGCCATCCCCCTGCTCGCCCTGCTGGCCGGCTGCTTCAGTCTGCCCCGTTCGCTTTTTGCCGAGCGGTTGGTGATCAACGAACTGATGTCGAACAACCAGTCCTGCTGCGCGGACCGGTACGGCCAGTTCGACGACTGGATAGAGCTGCACAATGCCGGCGGCCGCGCCGTGAACATCGGCGGCATGTTCATCACCGACGACCTCGCCGATCCGGGGGCCTTCCGGTTCCCGACGGACGACCGCAGGGCCACCACGATCCCCGCCGGCGGATACCTCCTGCTGTGGGCGGACGGAGACCAGGACCAGCCGGGGTTCCATTTGAATTTCGGGCTCTCCGTGAACGGCGAGCAGCTGGGGCTGTTCGCTTCCGACGGCGCCACGCTCGTCGATTCGGTGACATTCGGCCCCCTGCGGCCCGACGTTTCCTGGGCTCGGGTGCCGGACGGAGAAGCCTGGTTCCTCGTGGACGAGCCCTCCCCGGGGAGGAAAAACGCTGCGCAGGGAAAGCGCGACCATTCGCAGGCTCCTGCTTTCTCGCACGAGAGCGGCCGCTACGGCCATCCGTTCACCGTTACCTTGAGCCACCCCGATCCCGAAACCCGCATCTACTTCTCTACGGACGGCAGCATCCCGACGGGGAAGAGGCGTTACGGCGGGATCGGGGTCCGCGTCGAAACCACGACGGTCCTGAGATCGGTCGCCGTCGCGGAAGGGCTTCTCCCCAGCGACGTGGTGACTCGCACCTACTTTGTCGACGACGAAGTCAGCCTGCCGATCGTTTCGCTTGCCGTCGACCCGGAGCATCTCTGGAGCGACAGGCTGGGGATCTATGTCAAGGGAGATCGCAGGAACTTCACCCGCGACTGGGAGCGCCCCGCCCATATCGAATTTTTCGATGCGGCGGGCGGTCTGGAATTCTCCCAGGACGTGGGCGTGCAGATTCACGGCGGCTGGTCGCGCAACCAGCCGCAGAAGTCGATCGCCGTGCGCGCCCGCCGGGGATACGGCGGCGAGGCCATATACTACCCCCTCTTTCCCGACAAGCCGTTGAGTCGATACAAGGGTTTCGTCCTGCGCAACTCGGGAAACGACTGGACGTACACGCTCCTCCGCGACGCGATCATGCAGGCCCTGGTCAAGGATCGCATGGACATCGACTACCAGGCCCACAGGCCTGCCGTTCTTTTTCTCAATGGCCGGTACTGGGGCATCCACAACATGCGGGAGCGGATTTCAGTCGACTACGTAACCGACAACCACGGGTTCGAACCGGACGAAATCGATTACCTCGTCAACAATTCGGAGGTGAGGACGGGAGACGCCGGACACTATCGGTCCTTTCTGAGGTTCCTCG
>JAPOYZ010000593.1:365-2213 GCA_026706325.1 Candidatus Aminicenantota bacterium | reverse complement strand
GTAGCACGGACTCGTCCCCCTCCAGGTAATAGGTCCGGGCCATCCGGACGATGCGCTTGGCCGCCCGCTCGAAGAGCTGCCAGCGCAGCGCGTGGGTGGCCAGGATCGTCCCGTTGCCGGGCAACGCCAAGCCGATGGCTTCGTTGAGGCAGTTCATGCTGTTGGCCGTGAACATGCCCGAGCAGGACCCGCAGGTGGGACAGGCCTCTTCCTCCATTTTCAGCACTTGGGCGTCGCTGATCCGGCTGTCACCGGCGGCCACCATGGAATCCACCAGATCCAGCTTGGCCGGACCCGAAGCCAGCAGGGCCCGGCCCGCCTCCATGGGACCTCCCGAGACGAAAATCGTGGGCAGGTTCAGCCGCAGGGCTCCCAGGAGCATGCCGGGAGTGATCTTGTCGCAGTTGGAGATGCAGACCAGGGCGTCGGCCTTGTGGCCATTCACCATGTACTCCACGCTGTCGGCAATCAGTTCGCGGCTGGGGAGTGAGTAGAGCATGCCGTCGTGCCCCATGGCGATGCCGTCGTCCAGGGCGATGGTGTTGAACTCCACTCCGTACCCGCCGCTGGCGTCGATGACCTGTTTGACCCTCTGGCCGATGGGATGCAGGTGAACGTGGCCGGGGACGAACTGGGCGAAGGAGTTGGCGATGGCGATGATGGGTTTCCGGAAGTCCTCCGTCTTCATGCCGGTGGCTCTCCAGAGAGCCCGGGCTCCGGCCATGCGCCGCCCCTGGGTGGTGATGCTGCTGCGGAATCCCCTCTGATGCATGATGTCCTCCTGACGGTAAGATACTGAGAATACAGGATAAGCCGCAAGGCAGGAGCGGCGACTTTCCTACCGGCAGGAGCGGCGGCTTTCCTGCCGCCGATTGGGGGGTTAGGGGGACGGAGTCCCCCTTTACGCTTTCCACCTGCGGAGTCGCAAGACAACACCGAAGAATGGGGGACTAAAAGTCCCCCCTCCCAATGAATTGAAAGGAATACAGCCGGGCGTCCCGCATGATGCAACGGAGGCGGACCGGCCGTCCCGCCAACCCGCCCACGTCGGACCGCCCACTCCAGCTCGCCGCGACCTTCAGGTAATTGCCGTTGATCTCGTCGGCATCGGCCGCCTTGAAGCCATCCAGCGGCCGTCCCGACTCGTCCTGAATCTCCACCTGAACGATCCCCCCGGCGCCCGTTTCCGCATTCAACTGGAGCGTTTTCCCTTGGAAAACCAACGGCTTCGTCGTCAGCTCCCCTCCCGTATACGCGGCTTCGGCCGCGATGAAGCCGTCGGTCCGGGCCACGGCCACGCCCCGCACCGGCTGCCCCGTCCGGGTCGGATCGTTGTGGACCTTCCGCCAACCGTCGAAGTAGATCTCCAGCCGCGGGTCCGACGCCGACGGAAGCGGACGTTTCACGAAGAGCATGCCGGCCCAGAAGCTCCCCTCCGGACCCAGCCGAATGAACGGAGTCCGGCCCGGGGACCGGCTCCAACGGATTCCGTCGCGGCTGGTGGCCAACTGGATGTCGGCCCGCCCCGGGAACTGGCTCAGCGATCCGTCCTCTTTGATCTTGGCTTCCCAATGGCTGTAGATGGATACGAAGGCGACGTAAACCCGGCTCGTGTACTGGATCACCGGCAGGCTGTAGAAGTCGACGCGGTTCGGAGCCGCGGAATTGGCCTCGTCCACGTCGTCGGGGGCCAGGACGATCTCTTCCGGAGTCCAGTGAATGAAATCGTCCGATACCGATCGCCCCATGCGGAGGAGCCGGGCCCGCCAGCCCATTTTCCGCTCGCCGTAGACCCGGTGGTAATAGTCCACCTGCCGCGGGTCGTCGAAAGTCTTGACCCGGCTGTAG
>JAPOYZ010000593.1:0-355 GCA_026706325.1 Candidatus Aminicenantota bacterium | reverse complement strand
GGCCACGTACTTGCCGATGCGCCCGTCCCAGAAGGGCTCGAAACCGCCGTCCCCCGAGGTCCCGAGTTTGCCCGTGATCCGCTTCCAGCGAATGCCGTCGTCGGAAACGAACCCGTATTTCCCCTTTCCGTCGGGAAGCGGCTCCATATCATCGTCCGGATCGGGTTCGCGGGGAGGGGTGAGTTTAAAGCTGGCTTTGAGGCGATCCGCAGGACCGGCAGCATTGGGGTCCGCGAACACGGTGTTGACCCCGACGGAGGCCACCGCAAAGGGGAAATCGTCGTTGGGGAATAGGATGTTGTTGTCGCGGGAGCCTTCCCACTCCACCAGACCCAGCGCAGGCATTCTCCAGTTG
>JAPOYZ010000528.1 GCA_026706325.1 Candidatus Aminicenantota bacterium | reverse complement strand
CAGGCGGCTCAGAACCAGACCCAGAAATGAGAAGCTCAGGATCAGCTTCAGGACCAGCTTGACCCGGGCTTGCGGCAACCTGGAAGTCAGCGGCCGCAGCACTTCTTGTACTTCTTGCCCGAACCGCAGGGACAGGGCTGGTTGCGGCCCACTTTGGGCATGGTCCGAACCACGGTCTTCACCGCGGCGGCACTTCGCGCGTCCATGCGGCCCCGGTTGGCGCGTCGGGGGGGTTGAGGCCGCGGCGCCGTTTCCGGCCCGGAGTAAGACACCTGTTGCTGCCGCCGGGCGTGGGCGCCTCGCAGTTCCCGTTCGTCCTCGGCGGAAATGGGCCGGAGCAGATAGAGCATCCGGACCATCTCTTCGGTGGACCGGTTCCACAGATCCTCGAAGAGTTCGAACGATTCGCGCTTGTACTCGACCAGGGGATCCCGCTGTCCATAGCCCCTCAGGCCGATCCCCTCCTTGAGATGGTCCAATGCGAGCAGGTGGTCCTTCCACTGCTGGTCGATGATCTGAAGCATGATCATCCGTTCGTACCAGCGCATGACCTCGGGGCCGATCTCCGCCTCCTTCTCCTCATACCGCTTCCGGGCCATGCCGGCGAGGCGATCGTCCAGTTCAGGACGGTCCATGAGATGAGCGTCCCGGGGCAGTCCGAGGCCGAAGATCCTCTGGAAATTGATCCCCAGGCCCTCGAAGTCCCAATTCCGGGGATCCTCCTCCATGGAGACGTGCGAGCCCAACAACTCCTGCACCAACTCGTTCGCCAAGTTGAGGACGTAGGGCTTCTGGTCCTTTCCTTCAAGCAGCTCACGGCGGAAACGGTAGATCTCCTCCCGCTGCTTGTTCATCACGTCGTCGTATTCCAGCAGGTGTTTCCGGATCTCGAAGTTCCGGGCCTCCACCTGCTTCTGGGCCCGTTCGATCTGCCGGGTGATGAGCTTCGACTCGATGGGGACCCCTTCCTCCATTCCCAGGGACTGCATCAGGCCCGAAATCCGATCGGAGCCGAAGATCCTCAGCAGGTCGTCCTCCAACGAAAGATAGAAACGGCTGGACCCCGGGTCTCCCTGCCGGCCGGAACGGCCTCTCAACTGGTTGTCGATTCTCCTCGACTCGTGACGTTCCGTGCCGATGATGTGCAGGCCGCCGAGTCGGACCACCTCCTCGTGCTCCCCTTCCCAAGCCGGAAGAAGCTTCTCCAGCTCCGCTTCGTACTCCTGGGGGCTCTCATCGAGCCTGCGGCCCCGGAGCTTCAGCCTGGCCTGAAATTCGGGATTGCCTCCCAGGATGATGTCCGTACCGCGGCCAGCCATGTTGGTGGCAATGGTGACCGAGCCTCTCTTACCCGCCTGGGAGATGATCTCCGCTTCCCGCTCGTGGTATTTGGCGTTCAGCACCACGTGCTTGATCCGCTTCCGCTTGAGCAGCCTGGAGAGCCGTTCCGACTTCTCGATGGAGGTGGTGCCCACCAGCACGGGCCGGCCCTGGGAATTGCACTCGCGGATCTCCTCCACGACGGCGATGAATTTCTCCCGCTCCGTCCGGTAGATGACGTCCTCATACTCGTCCCGGATGAGGGGTTGGTTGGTGGGAATCACGTTTACCTGGAGCTTGTAGATCTTTTCGAACTCGGGTGCTTCGGTTTCGGCCGTGCCCGTCATCCCCGCCAGTTTGTCGTACATCCGGAAGTAGTTCTGGAAGGTGATGGTGGCCAGGGTCTGGTTCTCGCGCTCGATCTTGACCCCCTCCTTGGCCTCCAGGGCCTGATGAAGCCCTTCAGAGTAGCGGCGGCCGGGCATCAGGCGGCCCGTGAACTCGTCGACGATGATGACCTGTCCGTCCTTGACCATGTAGTCGACGTTTCGCTTGAACAGCGCGTGGGCCTTGAGGGCCTGGTGAATGTGGTGAACCAGAGCCATATTGCGTGGATCGTAGACGTTCTCGACCCCCAGGAACTTCTCCGCCTTCTCGATCCCCGTCTCCTGCAGAACCACGCTTCTGGCCTTTTCGTCCACCTTGAAGTCTTCTTCACGGATCAGGCGGGGGATCATGCGGTCGATCCGCGTGTATTTGTCGGTGGATTCTTCGGAGGGACCGCTGATGATCAGCGGAGTCCGTGCTTCGTCCACCAGGATCGAGTCCACCTCGTCCACGATGGCGTAGCGGTGCCTGCGCTGGACGCATTCCTGCGCCGAAAACTTCATGTTGTCCCGA
>JAPOYZ010000004.1 GCA_026706325.1 Candidatus Aminicenantota bacterium | reverse complement strand
CGACCATCTCGGCAGACGACGCCGGTTCCATGAGCCCCTGGGGAACACTGGGAGCGTTCCAGGGGCTGTCCTGGTACCTCCTCTTCATCCTGGGAGTCGCCGGCCAACCCCACGTCGTCACCAAGATGATGATGAACCGGCGGATCTGGGACGCCAAGTACATCCTGCCTGTGGCCGCCCTCGGATACGCCGTGTCGGCCCTACTCTGGGTCAGCATCGGCTTGGCCATGCGGGCCCTGGTGACCCGGGGGATGCATCCGGAACTGGAGGGGGCCGATTCGGCTGCTCCGCAGTTCCTCGCGCACTACGTTCCCCCGGTTCTGGCCGGACTGGTCTTCGCGGCCCTCTTCGCGGCCATCATGTCGACGGCCGACGGCTTTCTGAACATCGGCGCGGCCGCCGTGGTCCACGACATTCCCCGGGCGCTCCGGGGACGGTCGCTGGTCAATGAACTGTTCTGGGCCCGGACGGCCACGGTGATCATCGCCGCCGTGGCTTCGGTTTTCGCCCTCTACAGCGGTGACCTGGTGGCCATTCTGGGCGCCTTCGGTTGGGGGACGTTCGCGGCGGCCCTGGTTCCGGTCGTGGCCCTGGGATTGAACTGGAAGCGGGCCACGGCGCTGGCGGCCAAGACCGCAATTCTGGTCAGCTTGTCCATCAATTTCGCCTTTCGCCTGCTCGACGTCCAGGTTCCCTGGGGCATCGACCCGGGCGCGATTTCGCTGCTGGTATCCCTGACCCTGTTCGTCGGGATCTCTCTGGCATCGCCCCGGCCTGTGCTGGACCCGGACATCGACCGGCTGCTGGACACGTAGCGGCGGTTTTCCAACCGCCGGACTCCGGATCGACAATCTGCCACCATAGAATGGACGATTAGAGTCGCCCCTCCTTCCGGCCGTCTTGACCGGTTGCCGACGGGGGACTAGGCTCCCGGGTACCATGAAAAGAACGCTCGGCATCGCTTCACTCATTTTTGTCTTTGGCTTCTCCACCTTTTCCCTGGACGGGCACGAGGGTCCGCCGAATACCCTGGTTCCGTTCACGGCCCCCGACTTCATCGGGGATCCGGTCATCGGCCGCCAGCTCTCCGATCTGGCCGAATTCGCCATTCACCTGCTGCAGTGGACCGAGACCGACCGGAGCGTGGCCCGGTTGCAACGAACCCTCAAGGGCAAGGTCGGAGGCTTTTTTCCGCGCTGGAACGGCACCGCCACCGAAGCACCGGTATTGGAGGAGATCGCCCGGTTCACCAGGGAGAGCTACGAAGCCCTCTCCTGTCCTCAGCTCACCAAGATCGAGGTCGGTTCCGCAGTGACCCTCATCGAGGCGCCCGCGAAACTGGATCTGTTGGGGATCGAGGGAACGGAAATTCCGGTGATCATTCGTAACGCCGGCGCCGCGGATGTGGCGGTGACCATCGGTTCCGGGTCCGAAGACGTGGAGGTGGAGCCCCGGATCGTCCGGCTCAGGGGAGGGGAAACGACCGGCGCTTGGCTGATCGTCTCCGCCATCCGGAAGGAGGCCTCGGCGCTGGTGCTCAGGGTGGACGCCGGTGCCGTCACGGGAACGGTCTCGGTCCCGGCGCGGGTCAGAAATATGAGTCTGCTGCGGGTGAAGGTCGTAGACGAGTCGGGTCTCGCGACGCCCGCCCGCGTCTATCTCACCGGCGCCGACGGGAAGCGCCATACGCCGGACGAGATCATTCCCCGAATCACCAGCGCCGACTACGGTCAGCCCTACGGAGGCGAATACTATTTCTACACCGACGGTGGCTTCTCGGTGAGGCTTCCCCAAGGGGAGACGAAGCTCGAGGTGGTCAAGGGATTGGAGTATGCGCCTTTTGAAACGACCTTTCAGATGCCGGCGTCCGGCCGGAAGGAGGTCGTGGCGCGTCTGGACCGGCCTTACAACATGGCGGCCAAGGGCTGGTTCTCGGGAGACACCCACATCCACCCCAACCTCTTTTCCGACACCCGGATCCGGCCTGAGGATGTGCTGCGGATCACCAAGGCCGAAGATCTGAACGTGCCCCACCTGCTCGCCTGCAACGACACCGACGGATTCATCACCGACCTGATCTATTTCGAAGGGAAGCCCAACCGCCTTTCGGAGAAGAACTACATCCTCTATTGGAACCAGGAGATGAGGACCCTGCGGGTCTACGGGCACATGGCGTTTTTGAAGCTCAAGGAATTCGTCCCCCCCTCGTACACCGGTTGGC
>JAPOYZ010000024.1 GCA_026706325.1 Candidatus Aminicenantota bacterium | reverse complement strand
CCTACGACCCTTACGACTGGCTCGACCCGACCCAGCGCTACCTGGACGTGGGGGACCCCAGGGAGATCGAGGAGACCAAGCGCTTCAACGCTCCCTTCCAAAAGCAGATCGACGACCTGGAACGGGCCTGGAAGGCCAAGACCGAGCCGCTCCGAAACCAGGTCCTGGAATCCCGGCTGGCGGCCCTGCCGGAAGCCCTGCGGCAGGATCTCAAAGCCCTGCTGAAGACCCCGGAGGACCAGCGAAGCACGGTTCAGAAATACCTGCAACGGCGTTTTCAGAAGACGCTGAAGGTCACCGACCAGGGCTTGGCCCGTGAGAACGAGGAGCTCAAACCCCAGCTCGAGGAATACAACAAGTCGCTGGGCGAGTTGAAGAAGAAACTGAAGCCCAAACCGGCCGTGCGGGCCCTTTTCGACATGGGGAGCGACGGCTCTCCCACCTACGTCCTGCGGCGCGGCAATGCCGAGACCATCGGGGAGCGCGTCTACCCCGGAGTGCCCGCCGTCCTGCGTGCGGGGTTGCCCGAGTACGATCCGGAGATCCCTTCGGGGAGAACCGACACCACCGGCTATCGCCTGGCCCTGGCCCGCTGGCTGACCCATCCGGAGCATCCGCTGACCTCGCGGGTCCTGGTCAACCGGGTCTGGATGCACCATTTCGGACGTGGCATCGTCTCCACGCCGGCCGACTTCGGCCGAACCGGCGCCCGGCCCTCCCATCCGGAACTGCTGGACTGGCTCGCCACCTGGTTCGTGGACCGGGACTGGAGCCTCAAGTCGCTGCACCGGCTCATGATGACCTCCACCGCCTACCGGCAGAGTTCGCGGCGGGGGTTGCAGGGGGAAGCCGATCCCGAAGGCCGCCTCTGGTCGCGCATGTCCTTGCGGAGGATGCAGGCGGAGGTGCTCTACGATTCCATGCTGCGCGCAACCGGCCGGCTGGACCCGGACCGCTTCGGACCGGCCGACCCGGTGGAGAGGATGGACGACGGGGAGGTGATCGCCCAGGGAACGAAGAACGGTTGGAGGCGGGCCATCTACACCCAGAAACGGCGCCTCCTGAGAATGACCTTCCTGGACCTCTTCGACGCCCCGCAGATGGCCCCCAACTGCACCGAGCGAATCTCCTCCAACGTTGCGCCGCAGGCCCTGCAGTTGATGAACGGCTTCCTGGCCCGGAAGCTGTCCCGCCACCTGGCGGGCCGCCTGGTGGACGCGCACCCGGGACGGGCCGAGGATCAGGTCCGGGAGCTCTACCTGCGGGTTTTCACCCGGACGCCCACTCCGGAGGAGATGCAAATGACCCTGGAATCCCTCTCCGACCTGGCGGAGAAGTGGACCCGTCACCTGGAGAACGAACAGGACGAGGCTCCGCGCCGGACGACCGCCCACTGGTCGGCTCTGGCGTCCGTTTCCCACGCCCTGCTCACCTCGGCGGAGTTCTCCTACATCGACTAGGCCGGCGACCATGAGAAACACACTCGAGAGTCCCCAAATCCCCCGGCGGGAGTTCTTCTCCCGGCTCAGCGACGGCCTCTACGGAACGGCCCTGGCCACCCTTTTGGGGGAGGACCTCTTCTCCTCCAATCCGGCGCTGGCCGGCAATGGAGTCCATGACCTGAAGCCCCGGGCTCCCCACTACCGTCCCCAGGCCAAGGCTGTGATCCACCTGTTCATGAACGGCGGACCCAGCCAGGTGGACCTGTTCGACCCCAAGCCGGAGCTGGCCCGGTTGGCGGGGAGCGCGCCCCCCAGGGACATCCTCAACAAGATCGAGTTCGCCGACCAGGTGGGAGGGCTGCTCCCCTCCCCCTACGAGTTCAAGCGGCACGGCCGTTGCGGGATGGAGCTCTCGGAACTGCTGCCTCATCTGGGCGAGGTGGCGGACGACATCACCCTGATCCGCTCCATGTACGGGGAACACTTCAACCACGAGCCGGCCATCTATCTCATGCACTCGGGCCGAACCCTGCCCAATCGGCCCTCGCTGGGCTCTTGGGTGGTCTACGGACTGGGGAGCGAGACCCGGAACCTGCCCGGCTACGTGGTGTTGGACGACCCCAAGGGGCTGCCCATCAACCGGGAGCAGAACTGGCAGTCGGCCTGGCGGCCTCCCGTCTACCAGGGGACCCGCTTCGGCTCCGAGGGGCTGCCCGTCCTGAACCTGGAGTCGCGGCGGAATCTGCCCGGCGACCTGATCGTAGCTGAGCGGGCCCTGCTCCG
>JAPOYZ010000105.1:20823-21806 GCA_026706325.1 Candidatus Aminicenantota bacterium | reverse complement strand
CTCACCCACCAGCACGCACCCGTTGTAGTGGTTCTGCATGATCTCCGAGGTCCAGACGAACTTGGACCTCACGCTGTCGCCCTTCGGGGTCAGCCGCAGGAGGCCGCTTCCGGTTCCCCGTCCCGAGGAGATGAACAGGTAAGGGTTGGCGAAGATGGGCGTGGCGATGTTCATGTCCGAGGTGGTCCGCCATTCGTGTTTCCAATGGAGCTTCCCGTCCCGCGGCGACAGGCCCATGATGGCGCGTCCTCCGAAGAAGACGACTTCCCGGATCCCGCCGACCGTGATGGCGATGGGGGAGGAGTAGCTGGCCACCTCGTCCAGCGCCTTCCAGATTACCTTTCCCGATTCCTTGTCGAAGGCAACGACGGAAGCTCCCGGAGCTCCCACGTTCACCAGGAGCATGTTCTCTTCCACCAGGGGAGAGGTGGAAACGCCCCAGGTCAGGTTTTCCGCGCCCATCTCCTCGAGGATCTCCCGTTTCCAGATCACCTTGCCCGAGCGCTTGTCCAGGCAGAGCAGCGTTCCCGTCGCTCCCAGGGCATAGACCCGCGGACCGTCGACGGTGGGCGTCGCCCGGGCGCCGTTGCCCCCTTGGTATTCCTTGTACGAAGCCGCCGAGAGCACCTTCCAGAGTTCCAGTCCGGTGCCCGTGTCCAGGCACACGACCCACTCCTCGTCGTCCCGGTCGACCATGGTGTAGAGGCGTCCCTGGGAGACGGAGATGGAGGAAAAGCCCTCGCCCCCTTCCACCTTCCAGACCAGGGGAGGACCGGGCTGGGACCACGCGGTGATGATCCCCTGTTCCCGGGAGATCCCGTCGCGGGCCGGACCGCGCCATTGGGGCCAGTCGGCGGCCGCCAGTTCCGCCGCCGACATGGGAAGGGCCAGCGGCGCCCAGAACATCAACGCTAGAAGGACTCTGCTCCTGCTCATCATTTCGTCTCTCCAATTCATTTCTCTCGACCGCGGCCGAGCGTTGG
>JAPOYZ010000105.1:1159-20789 GCA_026706325.1 Candidatus Aminicenantota bacterium | reverse complement strand
TCTCGACCGCGGCCGAGCGTTCAAGATCCAACCCCGGGAGAATCATGTTGGACCCTGGATCGGCCTCGATGGGACGCCGGCGGGTCTCCTTCCAGATAGGTGGTCCCCAGGAAGGGGTCCTTGACCGGGAAGAAGGCGAGGATCCGTGCCGTGCCGGGACCGGGGTTGATGAATCCGTGGGGGGTGCGTGCGGGTACGACCACCGTATGTTCGGGACCGACGCGATGCGTTTCCGAACCCAGGCGAAACTCCAGGGTCCCCTCCTGAACCACAATGAACTCCTCGGCCTCGTGAAAGTGCAGCGGCGCCCCGGCGCCCGTTCCCACCAGGGCCCAGGATACGCTGCTGGTGGTGGTTCCATCACCGTCGCGGGTGATGTCATAGCTCCGGTAGTTGGGTCTCCACGGCTTCTCGGGCAGGCTGCGGTGTTCTACTATGGGCATGGGTTTCGGCCCCCTTTCGAATGCTGGGATTGTAGCCGACCCGCCGCTGGAAAAGAATCCACGACATGTATCAAACCGCTGCCGGGAACCTGGTCGACTGCCTGTTGGAACGCGGGGTGCGCCATCTCTTCACTCTGTCAGGGAACCAGATCCTCTCCCTCTACGACGCCACCATCGGCCGGGATCTGAAACTGATCCACACCCGCCACGAGGCAGCCGCCGTGCACATGGCCGATGCCTGGGGGCGGCTGCGGGAGACCCCCGGCGTCGCGGTGGTGACGGCCGGACCGGGACACTGCAACGCCATCGGCGCCCTCTACGTGGCGCTTCAGGCCGAGTCGCCGCTGGTCCTGATCAGCGGGCATGCTCCCCTGAGCCAGTTGGGAAAGGGCGCCTTCCAGGAAATGGATCAGTTGGCCATCGCCGCTCCCGTGACCAAGGCTTCGTGGCGGGTCGATGCCCCGGAACGGGCGGCGGCTGCCCTGGACGAGGCTTTCTCTCTGGCCGGCTCGGGTAGGCCGGGACCGGTTCATCTCAGCATTCCCAGCGACGTCCTGGCCGCAAGAGTGGAATCCTCGGACAGGCCCGGCCGGCAGCAGAACCCGCCGGAATCCATTGCGCAGGAAGACACCGAGCAGGTCCTGCGGCTTCTGGCCGGAGCCCGGCGTCCTCTCCTCCTGGCCGGAGCTGCCATCTCGCGGCCGCTTCGATGGCCGTCGGTCAAGGAACTCGCCCGCGCCTGCGGTGCGCCGGCTCTCAAGATGGAGAGTCCCCGGGGGGTCAACGATCCTCGACTCTACGGGGCGTCCCGGTTGTTCGGCCGCGCCGACCTGGTGCTGCTGCTGGGGAAGGAACTGGACTTTGCCCTCCGTTTCGGGGGGCCTCCCTTCGCGGCCGATTGCAGGTTCGTCAGAATCGCCGCACCGGAGAACCCGGCTCCGGATCATCCGAAAGTGGTGCTGAGCCTGCGGGCCGATCCGGCCGAGGCAGCTCTGCAACTGGCTCGCCGGTGGCGCGGAAACGGCTCCGCCTTCGATTCGTGGCGCCGCGCCGTCGAGTCGGCCCGTTCGGAAACGCCTTCCGAGTGGGAAGATTGGCGGCGTGGCGCACGAACTCCGATCCATCCTCTCCGGGTCTGCGAAGGCCTTCGGCCGTTCCTGACGGACGGCGCCGTGGTGGTGAGCGATGGAGGCGAGTTCGGTCAGTGGGCCCAGGCCGGACTGGACTCCCGCGTGAACCTGATCAACGGGCCGTCAGGCGCCATCGGAAGCGCGATCCCCATGGCGCTCGCCTGCCGGTTGGCCCGGCCCGGACAACCCGTCTTCGCCTTCCTGGGAGACGGGACCTTCGGATACCACGCCTTGGAATTCGATACGGCCCTGCGTTACCGGCTTCCCGTCGTGGCCATCGTCGGCAACGACGCTCGCTGGAATGCGGAATACCAGTTGCAACTGGACCATTACGGGCCCGAACGGACCGTGGCTTGTGAGCTTCTCCCGACTCGATATGACCAGGTGGTAGAAGCCTTGGGCGGCCACGGGGAGTGGGTGCCGGAGCCGGACCAGTTGGAGCCGGCGCTGGAACGAGCCCTCGATTCCGGCCTCCCTGCTTGTGTGAACGTCGCCATAGAGGGCGTGAAAGCCCCCACGTTCTAAGGCGTTTATCGAGCCTCAACGGGTTTCTTGACCCCCTCTTCGAGGCCGGGATAGACTGCGCCCTCATGAGTTTCGACCCCCTGCATGAACAGGCCCGTTCCCGGCGTGAAGAATTGGACGCTCACGTCCGGGCCATGGTCCAATGGCATTTCGACCCCGAGACGGGGTGCCCCTTCTGGCTCGACTGGGCCAGCAAGGCGGACTGGGATCCTCGCCAGGAGGTCAAGGGTTTGGACGACCTCTCCCGCTTCGGTCTGTTCGACGACGATTGGCTGAGGGGCGGACCGGTTCGTCGCTGGGTCCCCCGGGCCTATGCCCGGGATCCCGTCTTCGTCTTCGAGACCGGTGGGACCACCGGAACCCCCAAGAGCCGGGTCAACGTGCGGGACTTCCGGGTGGACTACGAACTTTTCTCGGAGACGCTGCCGCCGGAGCATTTCCCCCTGAATTCCAACTGGCTCATGTTGGGCCCGTCAGGCCCGCGCCGACTGCGCCTGGCCGTGGAGCACCTGGCCCATCATCGCGGCGGAATCTGCTTCTGCGTGGATCTGGACCCCCGCTGGGTCATCAAGCTCATCAAGAAGGGGTGGACGGATCACCTGAAGGCCTACCAGGACCATGTGATCGATCAGGCCATGACTCTGCTCGCCGCCGGTCACGAGATCCGTTGCCTGTTCTCCACTCCCAAGCTGCTGGAGGCGCTGTGCGACAGGCTGGAAGATCAGGGGACGAGTCTGCGCGAAACCGGAATCACCGGGATCTTCTCCGGTGGGACGGAGTTTACGCCCCAGTGGTACCGATTCGCCGTGGAGGAGCTCCTGGACGGCGTCTACATGACGCCGACGTATGGGAACTCCCTCATGGGGCTGGCCGCCTCCAAGGCCTTCGACCCGGCGGAGAACTACAAGATCACCTACTATGCGCCGCAGCCCAGGGCGGTGTTGCGGGTCGTGGACTTCGACGACTCGGAGAAGGTCGTCGGTTACGGCGAGACGGGCCGGGTGCTGTTGACCACCCTGACTCCCGAGCTGTTCATCCCCCAGTTTCTGGAGCGGGACGAAGGGGAACGGGAGCCCCCCTGTGATCAATACCCCTGGGACGGCGTGAGCGGCGTTCGGCCCTTTCACCGCTTTGCCGCCACCACGACGGTGGGAGTCTATTAGTTCCTTGTCGCAAAAATCCTGTACAAATGGACGAAGACATTCGAAGCGGCGCCCCTTGCGGGTGCCGTCTTCGGCAGTAGACTGGAAAGCCATTATCCGGGAGGCGTTCCGTGATTCATTTTCCCGTTCTTCGCTGGGGCAAGCCCTATAAGAGCCTGGACGTGGACCAGGTGGTGCACTTCATCAGCGGTGAGCCGCTGGCGGAAGTCAGCCAGGCCATTGGCGGGATGATCGCCCGGGACATGCGAAGAGGGCAGCGGGCCCGGGACGCGCTCCGGGAGATCCCGATCCGGGAACTGATCCGACGCGTATCTGAGGCGGCGGACCTGTTCATGTCCGCCGAGCTCCCGGCCGGTGACGGAAGCCAGACCCCCGGCGAGTTCGTGCGGTACCAGTCGGCAACCACGGGATTGCCCGAGCACATGTGCCGCCAGAACATGGAGAAGCTTCACTACGTCCTGACCTCGATGGAGCAGATCCTGGACGCGCTGACCCGGGGCCTCGATCTGTCCATTTTGACCGCGGGTTACGGCGAGGAAAACGGTGTCGTCCGGAGCTTTCAGGCCACGACCCCGGTGCTGGGCATGGTGCTCCCTTCCAACTCGCCCGGAGTTCACGGCCTCTGGCTCCCCGTCATTCCCCTCCAGATCGGACTGGTCCTCAAGCCGGGGCCCCAGGAGCCGTGGACCCCATACCGGATGAGCGAGGCTTTCTTCCAGGCGGGCATCCCCCGAAACGCCATCTCCCTCTATCCGGGGTTGGGGGATGTGGGTGCGGCCGTGCTCCAGCACTGCACCCGGAATCTCATCTTCGGCGGAACTCCGACCATCGAGCAGTACGGCAACAATCCCCGGGTCCAGGTGCACGGGCCCGGATTCAGCAAGATCCTGCTGGGAGACGACCAGGTCGACGACTGGGAGAGCCATCTGGATCTCATGCTGGACAGCGTCCTGATCAACAGCGGCCGCAGTTGCATCAGTTGTTCCGGCATCTGGGTCTCGCGCCACGGGCGGGAGATCGCCGACGCTTTGGCTCAGCGTCTGGGACCCATTGCGCCCAAGGATCCCAGGGACCCCGATTCCCAACTGGCCGCTTTCACGGTGAAGGGTCAGGGAGAAGCCATCGATTCGGGGATCGAGCAGGGGCTTCAAGAGCCCGGAGTCGAGGACGTGACGGCCCGGTACCGAGATGGCGACCGCCTGATTTCGCGTGAGCGATGCTCCTACTTGCGGCCCACGGTGGTCCATTCCCCGTCTCCAGAAGCCACGCTGGCCAATACGGAGTACATGTTCCCCTTCGCCAGCGTGGTGGAATGCCCCCAGAGCCAGATGCTGGACCGCATCGGCGACAGCCTGGTGGTGACCGGCATCACGGAAGATCCCGCCTTTCGCCGGAAGCTCATGGACTGTCCCCACATCGACCGCCTCAACCTGGGCCCCATCCCCACCATCCGCCTCAACTGGCTCCAACCCCACGAGGGGAACCTGGTGGACTTCCTCTACCGCGCCCGGGCCTTCCAGACCACGGCCGGGTGACGCCGCATCGGTTCCCTGACCGAATTCGTCTGTGGACCCGTAATCTGATTACGGACGCTCGGACGGTGGCTATCTCACTCCGGACCGGTTGAGGTTCGCGATGTCTTCCACCGAGCCACGAGGAAGGGTGAAAGAACGACGAAGAACATCGCCAGGGCGACCAGGTCGATGATGGGGATGTACCAGGGCCATCCGGCGAAGAAGAAGGGGGATTCGGTGCCGGCGGGGGGCCGGCTGAGAAACATGTAGTTGGACTCCAACAGGAAGTTCAAGACGCCGAGCACCACCGCGAGGACGTTGAGGGCGACGAATGCTCGGAAGAGCCCGCCCAGGGTCGGCCGCATCTTCAGGCCCAGGGTGGCGTACAGGACTCCCGCCACGATGCCGGAGTGGGCGATGAAGTACTGGAAGAAGCGGTAGTCGGGGAACCCCGCTTCCAGGTCCCCCGGGGTGATCACGGCGTTCGTGGATCCCACCAGGCCCCAGAAATAGACGATTTCGTAAATGCTCTGCCTGCGGAAGATCAAAGTTGCGGCCGTCAGCAGGATCGTGAGTCCGCAGACGTGAAGCGGCAGGTGATCCTGCACGAAGCGGCTCCAGCCGACGGCATTCAGCCGGTAGCCCCAGTGGATCGTTTCGTTGACCAGCAGGGAGCCGGCCAGGAGCCAGGCGCCGGCGTCGGCCACGGTTTTCGAGCCCGCCTTTCGCGCCGCCGCGATCAGCAGAATCGGCACGGCCAGGGTCAGCACCATCGCGACGAGGTGGGGCGTCCCGAAGATCTGGAATTCCGGTGTTGGCATCAGGCTCCAGTATCGGATCTGCGGACGGCGGCGAGATCAGGGGCGCTGACTTCCGCAAATCTGCGGCGCCACGTACTCCAGGCCCAGCAGCCGGAAGTAGTTCTGGCCCAGGGCGATGTTTCGAAAGGCCTCGTCGTTCAGGTAACGGAAAATCCGGCTGGTGATCTGCAACTCCGTCCGGTAGACGTCGAAATCCTTGTCCGCTGAAGCCAGGAAGTCGGTTCCGGGCAGCACCCGCTCCGAATTCCGGTTCAAGAACGAAACATAGGCCGCCCTCTTCTCAGCTTTGGAGAAATAGTGGTCATCGACCACGCGCCAGGAGAGGTCCACCATCAAGTTGGGGTAGCGGTCCAACAGCGTCTCCATGACCTGGATGTGGTGTCCCTGTTCCATGTTCACCAGTTCCTTGGACAATCCCATGTGCACCCAGACGATCTTGTTGCCGGGATAGAGGCGCAGCACCTCTTGGATCAACGGCAGGTATCGGGTGGGCTCCTGGTCGTTCCCCAGGTCGGCATGGATCGCCAGCGGGATGTTTCTTTCCCGCAGCACCGTCATGAAGTCGGCCCACTCCGGGATCCTGGCCGGCGGAACCGGTTGATGTCCGTTATTGAACAACGCCTGCTTCACCAGATTGACTTCACCCATCCAATTGAAAACGCCGGGGTACTCCTGTTCCAGGAGCTGCATGCCGGGAAGGATCGATTCGGGCCGGGACAGGTCCGGGAAAGCCATGGACAAAGTCACGTGCACGCCGTCCGGCGCCTCCCGGACGTAATCGGCGGCATTGTCAAAATCGTTAGTCAAACCGGGCCGGACCGGCGTGCCCGGACAATCCAGGTAGTAGGTGCACGGAGAACCCACCGGAACCCTCTGGCCGATGCCGGCTATGTTGACGAAGAGGACTCCCGTCCGTTCCAAGTAGGTGACCATCTCGCGGAAAGGAATCGCCGGGCCGCCGAAGGGACGGAGGTGCACGTGGGTATCCACGACCGAGGTCTGGGGTTGCGCCGAACGGTCGTAGCAGGTTGCGTCTTCAGTCTGGAACATCTCCAACGTCGGTTTGGGAGGTTCGCCGGCGAATCCCGGGGCGGCCGACAGGAGAAGCAGGCCCAGCCATGTTGTCGAAAGCGGGTTATTCATAGGGAAGGTCCCGGAGGCTGACTTCGGTGCCGATTTCACCAGATTTGGTCAAGTTTGAGAACCCTTGGATCCACCAGCGGGAACCCGGTTCCATTCCGTTCCCCCAGCGGCCGGACGAATTGTAAGTCCACGCGAGCGAAGCGGAGATAAGACTAAGGAGAGCCATTCAATAGTGGACAATATGAATTTACAAGTTTTATTTTGTCCGATTTTCTGATACATTCGCCACCATGATCCGGCGCGAAATAACGCCCGTTCTGATCAAGCTCTTCCAGCAGTATCCCTTTGTCACCCTGACCGGGCCACGTCAATCCGGCAAGACGACGCTGTGCCGTATGGCATTCCCCCAGTTGAAGTATGTGAACCTGGAAGCTCCGGACGTGCGGGAATTTGCCGAATCCGATCCTCGTGGTTTCCTCGCACGGCTCGGCACCGGAGCCATCCTGGATGAGATCCAACGCGTCCCCGATCTCCCGTCTTATCTTCAGGTGCTGGCCGATGAGGAGGGCCGGAACAGTCTCTTCGTACTGACCGGAAGCGAACAGCTCAGGATTTCCGAATCCATCAGCCAGTCGCTGGCGGGACGGACGGCTCTGCTCCGCCTGCTGCCTCTTTCCCTGGCCGAGCGGAAGCAAACCGGAGCCGGCAATGCGGTGGACGAGATTCTGTGCTCCGGCTTCTATCCCAGGATTCACGACCGGAAACTGGAACCTCGGCAAGCGCTCGGCGACTATTTCGAGACCTATGTCGAGCGCGACGTGCGCCGGATCGGGGAGATTCGCAACCTGCCGGGTTTTCGGCGATTCGTTCGCCTGTGCGCCGGGCGTGTCGGGCAGCTCGTCAATCTGGCCTCGCTGGGCGCCGACACCGGCGTCTCTCATACCACGGCGCGACACTGGCTCGCGCTTCTGGAAGCCAGCTATATCGTGTTTCGGCTGCCGCCGTTCCATGCAAACATTCGCAAGCGTCTGGTCAAGTCGCCCAAGCTCTACTTCTACGACGTAGGGCTGGCGAGCTATCTCATCGGCATCGAGCACGCCGGGCAGATTGCCACCCACCCCCTGCGCGGAGCGCTCTTCGAGAATGCCGTGGTGGTGGAAACGCTCAAGCATCGCTTCAACCAAGGACGCCGTTCCAATCTGTCCTTCTTCCGAGATCAACGGGGTCTGGAATGCGACATCCTGTATGAGACTGGAGATGGCATCGGCGCCATCGAGGTCAAAGCCGGCGCCACGATCGCATCCGACTATTTCCTGGCACTCAAGAGGGTCGCCAAGGTGCTGCCGCGGATTTTCAACAAAGCGGTGGTCTATGGAGGCGTTAACGGACAGTTCCGGCGAGATGTCCAGGTGGCGCCGCTGGCGGATCTTCCGAAGGTGCTGGAGCGTTTCGACCGTCGTGAGGGACCCTGATCCGCGGCCGGTTCACCGTAAACAGTTGGAGTCCGGTTCCCCGGTGTCTCGGCGCTTCGAAGAGAATCGTCGATCATTTGAACTCTACGTAAAGGCTGTCGGTGTCGGGATAGTAGTGCAGTTTCATGGCTCTTCCTCTCGAAAACCGCGATCGAAAAACGCATTGCTACAGCTTCTCGACGAGGCGAGCCAGCAGCGCCGCCCGGACAGGCAGGGCATCCAGCTCGATGTGCTCGTGAAGGGCGTGGGCTCCGTCTCCGTTCACTCCCAGGCCGTCCAGCGTGGGGACTCCGAGGGCGGCGCTGAAGCTGCCGTCGCTTCCACCTCCGGTCTCTCCCTCCTGCAGGTCCAGGCCCAACCCGGTCCCGACCTCGCGCGCCCGGTCGAAGAGTTGTTGTCCGCCCTCCCCTTTGATCATTGGAGGCCGGTTGATCCCTCCGGTGACCTCCAGACGGATTTCGGGATGCCTCGGTTGCAGCGCGTGCAGCCCGTCCTCCACCCGGTGGCCCTCCTCCACGGTCCGGAACCGAAAATCGATGGTGGCTTTGGCGAACTCGGGAATCACGTTGTCACGGGTGCCCCCTTCCGCCATGGTCACGTGGACCGAGGTCTCCAAAGAGCTGGAGGCGAGTCCGTGAATCGCTTCGATCTGGTGGGCCAACTCCCGGACGGCGTTCACCCCCCGCTCCGGCTCGACTCCCGCGTGGGCGGAGCGGCCGTGGATCTTCATGGCCGCCATCCCGGCTCCCTTTCGAAACGTCTTCAGGACGCCTCCGGGCAGGGGAGGCTCGGTCACCAGCACCAGGTCGCTCTCGCGGCTGAACTCCTCGATCAGTTCCACGCTGGCGTCGCTGCCCGTCTCTTCGTCGGTGGTGTAGAGGAACCGCACCTTCCGGCGGGGCCGGATCCATCCTCGTGAAATGATTTCCTGGATCTTCAAAGTGGCCGTCACTCCGGCCTTCATGTCGAAGATCCCGGGACCATGAATGCGTCCGTCCTCGATTCGGAAGGGCATTCGCTCCAGGCTCCCTCGAGGCCAGACCGTGTCCAGGTGGCAGAGCACCAGGATCCGTCCTTCGCTCCCTTCTCCCCATTCGGTCCAGACGATATCGCCCACGTCTTCTCGGGGAATGATCCGCGGCTCCAGACCGCAGTCCCGCACATGCCCGGCGAGGAAGGATCCCAATTCGTCCACCAATGCCTTCTCGGTGGTGGGACTCTCCATCTCCACCAGCTTCCGGAGCAGCTCTACCGTAGAGTCCCGCTCCTCTTCGAAGGCCCTCAACAGCTCATTCCCCGTCATGTTCCCTCCAGTGGTAGCGGATGTCTCCGACGAATTCGACCCGTCCCGTCAAGTGCACTTCTCCTCCCGGTCGCCACTCCACCTCCTGCTCCCCGGTCTCGGTTCCGACCCGAGCCGGAGATCCCACTCTTCCAGTGTGGATGCCGGCCACCGCGGCTCCACTGCAACCCGTTCCGGAGGAATGGGTCGGTCCGACGCCCCTCTCCCAGATCCGCGCCTGGAGGCGCCGGGGACCCGTGACCTGTACGAAGCTCACGTTGGTCCGCTCGGGAAAGGCGGCATGCGCCTCGAGTGCCGGCCCCAGGCGCCGGAATTCGGCGTCCTCAGGCAGATTGGAGACGAAGACCACGCACTGGGGATTTCCCACCGACAAGGCCGTTACGGTCACGGTTGCGTTTTCCACCAGCAGCGAGTGGTCCACGACTTGGGACAACTCCCCTTCCAACCGAATCGGAATCTCCTCCGGAACGAAGGAGGGCCGTCCCAGCGAGGAACGGTAGCGCCAGGAAGACTCGCCGCAGTCCAGCAGGTGATGGATCTTTTGTCCGGAAAGGGTTTCGAGTACCAGGTCCGCCTTCCGGGACAGACCCCTGTGGTGGACGAAGGCGCCGGCGCAGCGGCATCCGTTTCCCGACATGGCCGCCTCGCTGCCGTCCGGGTTGAAGATCCGGATCCGGAAGCGGTCGTCCTTCACCGGCTCGACGAAGGCGCACCCGTCGCCGCCGATCCCGAAGTGGCGCCGGCAGATGGCCCGGGTCAATGGGGCCGCGCTGCGGCGGGTCAGATCGCTTTCCCGGATGACCAGGTAGTCGTTGCCGTAGGATTGGAACTTGGAGGCCGCGATCATGGCGGTCCCCGCCGCCTCAGCTCGCGTGGATCCCACTGCTGAGTTCCTCCAGCTTTCGCCGGACCAGACTCTGGATCTCCTCCAGTCTTTTGGGGGAGTCCGCCTCGAAACGAAGCACCAGAACGGGCTGGGTATTGGAGGCCCGCACCAGGCCCCAGCCGTCCGGAAAAACGATTCGCACTCCGTCCACGTCCACCGTCTCGTAGTTTTCGGAGAAGTAGGACTGGGCCAGGCCGACGATGCGGAACTTGCGGTCCTCGGGACAGTCCATCCGGATCTCGGGCGTGCTGAAAGTCGGAGGGACGTCCTCCAGCAGTTGCGACAGCCGGCGCCCGCTGTTGGCGAGGATCTCCAGGAGCCTGGCGCCCGCGTAGATGGCGTCGTCGTAGCCGAAGTAGCGGTCGGCGAAGAACATGTGTCCGCTCATCTCACCGCCCAGAACGGCCCCTTCCTCCTTCATCTTGGCCTTGATGAGGGAGTGTCCCGCCTTCCACATGACGGCCCGTCCGCCGCGGGCCTCGATATCCTGGTACAAACTCTTGGAGCACTTCACTTCGGCCACGAACGTGGTGCCGGGCCGCCGCTCCAGGATCTCGCGGGCGTAGATCATCATCAACTGGTCTCCCCAGAGAATCCCGCCCGCGTCATCCACGACGCCGATCCGGTCCGTGTCGCCGTCGAAGGAGATCCCCAGATCGGCCTCACTCGAGCGGACAGCCTGCATCAGGTCTGTAAGGTTCTCCACGAGGGTGGGATCGGGGTGGTGGTTGGGGAATCGGCCGTCCGGCTCCGAGTAGAGCTCTTGGACCTCACACCCCAGGTCGGAATAGACGGCGGGCGCCACCAGGCCCGCGGTCCCGTTGCCCGAGTCGACGACCACCTTCAATCTCTTTCCCAAGGGCGGGATCCGCTCCCCGATGTGCCGGCGGTAATCCTCCATCAGGGACGCCGATTCCAATTTTCCGCCGCCGGAAGCGAAGTCGGCCGCTTCGATGATCTTCCGGACCTTCTGGATCTCGGCGCCGTAAATGGTGCCGGTTCCCAGGGCGACCTTGAATCCGTTGTACTCCGGTGGATTGTGACTCCCCGTGATCATCACACCCGCCTCCGGCTTCAGACGGTGCAGGGAGTAGTAGAGCAGGGGAGTGGGACAGACCCCGATGTCGATCACGGTCAGGCCGGTTCGCGTCAGACCGCGGGCCAGGGCGTCCCGAAGCCGTGTGGAGCTCAGCCGGACGTCTCTTCCCAACGTGACTCGAGCGGCGCCGTGCCGGACAAAATAGGTTCCCAGGCCGCGGCCCAGCGTTTCCACCGAATGGTCCGCCAGATCGGTGTCGGCGATTCCCCGGATGTCGTATTCGCGAAACAGCTCTGGGTTCATCGAGTCTCCAGTATCCGTCAATCAGCGTCCGGGGTTCCCGACAGCTCGGTCTTAAGCTCGTCGATGGCCGTCACCGGACTGGGATCCTCACCGTTGAGGAGTCCCAGATAGACGCTGGCGTAGTCGCCCAACAGAATCAGCATCAACAAACGGTCCAGCCAACTGCCGCCTTCGGTCCGGTACTCCAGAGTGGTCCCGGAACGCCGGGAGAGGAACCTCCGGGTCCAATCCAATCGGAGCCGGATACGGGGGTGGTCCTCCGAGTCCCTGAGGAAAACAGGAAGTATACGCTCTAACAGGCCTGCCGGGTGCCTCCATCCCACGACCTCGTTGTGATTCATTTCGGGAAGGGCCTTCCAGCAGGCGAGCTGCTTCCCGTTTTCCGCGAACTGCCCGCACCACCGGCGGGCCACCAGTTCCAGCCGGTCCTGGCTGCCGTAAACGAAGGGGACTCTCCCGTGGAAGGCGTGAGCGGCCTGCTTGGCCGGGTTTTTGGAGGACGGCTGATCGGGTCCGTACGCCCGGACCCGGTCCCTGACCCAATCCAGGCATTGCTCCAGTTCCCGGTCGCGGCTCGGAATCAGGGACAGGCGGCTCAGGATCGCCAGACAGGGGAACGACAAGTACCCCAGAGCCGATCGGGGAGGCTGCCCGCCGGGAATCCGGGCCCACGGGTGTCCATGCTCCCGGGCCAGGCGCGCCAGGGCGCCGCCCGAAGAGATGCAGACGATGGAGGATCCAGCGGCATGGGCCGCCTGGAAGGCCGACACTGTCTCCTCCGTGTTGCCCGAGTAGCTGCAGAGCAACGAAAGAGTCCGGGGACCGGTAAATCCCGGAGCGCCGTAGCTCCGGTTCACCCACAACGGAACCATCAGTTCCCGGCCCAGATAAGCCTGCAGAAAGTCCCCGGCCGCCGCCGACCCACCCATTCCGCTGACCGTCACCGATCGAACGCCGCCGGGACGCGCCGGTAAATCGACTTGGTCTCCGATCTTCAGCGCCTCCTCCAGTTGACGGTCGAACCGCCCCAGGTAGCCGAGCATGTCCCGGGTGTCGCGGCGCCGGATCTCGCGCGAGTCGTCTAGGATCGGGTTCATCCCGGCCGGTCTCCTTGCCAAAGAGGCGTCGTTTCTCAGCTGCCTCCCTGAACCGTTCCGGGAAAGTACCGGTTGGCAAAGGATCGGATGTGGCTGGGCGTCACGTTTCGGATCAACGAAACGTAACCCCGCGGCGGCCGGGAGTCGGTCTTGGAAAAGGCTCTCAAGGCCAGTTGAAGGAGCAGGTTCTGCCGATCCTGGCGGAGAGCGTGATGGTGAGTGCTGGCGCCCACGATGGCGCGCCCTGGCGAGGCTGGAGAGCAACGTCAACAACTCGCGTCGAGCCTCCTTCTCCTGACCCTCGACGGCTGACACCGAGGCGAACAGGGCGCCCCGGCTCAATGTCGACTGCAGTTGGAG
Organism: Candidatus Aminicenantota bacterium; assembly: GCA_026706325.1. Lineage (GTDB taxonomy): Bacteria > Acidobacteriota > UBA6911 > RPQK01 > JAJDTT01 > JAJDTT01. Next base: position 7,650 of record JAPOYZ010000105.1, on the reverse strand, counting down.
ATCCGGGTCGGACAGCGTGGGGCTTCCGGCAGGCACCAAGTCCCGGATTTGAGGACTCAGGAGAAGGTGTTTCCAGACGTCGGCGACGTAGGAGTCGCGGGTCCCAAAGGCGGGTCCGGGCAATCCCACCATCACCTCGCCCTCATGCTCCACGACGGCCGGTTCAAGGTCGGGTTGGCCCGGTTCCTCCTCGAGCTCCTCTTCCTCGTCTTTGCGGACCGCCCAGCGGCGCTGATATCGGCTGTTGGCCAGTCGGGAGATGAAGTCGTCCAGGAAGGAGGTGCCCTCGATATCTCCCAGGATGAAGATCCAGGGATGGACGCCCTGCATCCGAATCCGGAGCCATTCGTCGACATTCTGCAGTTCCAGCCGTGAGACCGACTCCCACGACCCCAGCCGGTCCAGGCCATACGGATGAGACCCGTACAGGAGCGTGCGGGTTCTGCGAAGCGGACGGAAACGGTCGTCATCCTGCCAGGTCCGGATCTCGGCAAGCAATTGTTGACGCTCCAGGATCAGTGACTGCTTATCCAGCCCCGACTCCCGGTACCAATCGATCAGGAATTCCAGAAGCTCGGGAAGATGGCGCGACAGCGCGGTGCAGCGGAGGCCGAAGAAGTCCGGTTCGTTGACCACCTGGATGTCGGTGCCCATGAGCTCCAGGTCGTACCAGCGGAGCTCTCCCTTTTCTTCCACCGCCTGCCGGAGGGTGCTTCGGACCATGAGCTCAGTGATCCCGGCGTTTGCAGCCGACTCGTGGGTCCGGCCTCCGGGAAAGAACACCCCCAAGTAAACCAGAGGCGCCGTATGCTCTTCCTGGAAGTAGACCGACGGCCCTCTCAAGATGGACGTGGACTTGAACTCGGGCCGCGAGAACCGGGGCCGGAACCGCACCGGTGCGAAATCATCGCCCCGCGCCGACCTCAGGGGGGAATCCTGCTGCCGGAGGGTCGCCGGCGGCACCAGCAGGTCCAGCATCTCCTGGAACGAAGACGCTGAGAAAGTTCGTTTCTCCGCGGTCGCGGGGTAGTACTCCAAGACGGCCAACCGGTCGGTCTTCAAGTACTTGGAAACCGCTTCCCGCACCCGGGCCGGGGTCATGGCCTGGACCCGGTCGACGGTTTCCGGTCCCTGCCAGAAGCGGCCGGCCGCCTCCATTCTGGCCTGCCGGACTGCCCGCTGCAGAAGACTGTTCTGTTCCTGGTAGAAGTCCTTTACGAAAAGAGCCTTGGCCCGGTTGAGGAGGCCCGGCGTGATCCCCTGCCGCTTGATGTCCTCCACGACGGCCAGAGTCTCGACTTCGATCCGGTCGATCCGTTCGGGGGAAGCGGCCAGTGAGATCCGGAAGAGGCCAGACCGGGAATCGGCCTCAACGCGGGACTGCGACCAGATCGCCGTTCCCGGTTGCACCAACCTCTGGTGGAGCAAGGAGCTTTTTCCCTGACCCAGGAGGTACGCCAGCAGCAGGAGGGCTTCGTGATCGGGATGCGCGAGGCCCGGAATGCTGTAGCCCAGCAACACGTGTGCCTGCTGCAGCTTTCCGGTCAGGTGGCGGTAGGTCAGACGCGTCACCGAGGGGCGCCAAGGCTCCTGTTCAGGTTTCTTCGCCCGCCCCCGGATCCGCTTCTTCCCCGCGGGACGACTCCCATAAATGCGGGCCACGTGCTCCAGCACCTGGCTCCGCAGCACCGCGCCGGAGACGGACAGGATCAGCCGGGAGGGGTGGTAGCGCTCCTGGTGCAGCCGGACCAACGATTCGCGGAGTTCCTCCGATTGGCTCGCCGACGCCGCGCCGGGCAGCAGGCTCTCCAGCAACTTGGCCCGGGCGAACTCCCGGGGAGAGTGTTGGAGCATGCGGTCCTGCTCTTCCACCATCGCCATGGCCCGCTCCAACTCGTGTTCCGACGGAGCCGGCGGATCCAGCAGGTAGGCATGAGCCTTCAGCGCGTCTTCCAGATGGTCGGCGGGCGCCGTGGAGACAAACGATGGTCCCCGGGGTCCCTCTTCAGGCCTCAGCTGCAGGGCCGCCTCGAAACTCAAGGTCTTGAGTTCTTCGTTGGCCAACAAGAGCTCGGAGAGCAACCTCTCCCGGCGGCGATCGCCGGGAGTCGCAGTAGACCCACGCAGATAGGTGACCACCGACGCCAGGGGAGCCGCGGGATGTTCCTCGATGAGCAGGGTCAGTCCGTTCCTGAATACAACCCGAATCAGGTTCTGGCGGTCCTCCCGGTGAGCCAGGTTCCGCTCATACTCGGGCCGGGCGAGATCCCGGCGCCCGGACTGGCGTTCGGCCCCGGAAACCGGCAGGCTCAGGACCAGAAACGAGAGCCCGAAAACTGCCGCTCTCATGTTGAAATCGTAGCAATCGGGGGGTCCGAACTCAATTTGGAATTGGGCCGGGAACCCGGTAAATTAGAATTGTCATGAAGGGGAAACCGCTGGACCAAGGGGACCTGATAAAGGGTCTCAAAAGCCAGGACACCAAGGTCATCGACACCTTCGTGGATCAGTTTTCCCGCCCTCTCTTCGGCGTCATCCTCAACTACACCAAGAACCCGTCCGACGCCGAGGAGATCCTCCAGGACACGCTGCTCAGGGTCATCCGCAAGATCGACACTTTTCGGCAGCAGAGCGATATCTGGCCCTGGATGAAGAGGATCGCCGTAAACAACAGCATCATGTGGTTGCGTAAACACCGGCGCTACCGGGAGATCCAATTGGACGAATGGATGCCCCGTTTCCGGGAGGACGGCGAGTTGGCCTACCCGATCTTCGGCTGGTCCGGGGATCCTGAAGAGGTGTTCCTGAATCGGGAGCTGTCGGCGCAACTTTACGAGGCCATTCAGTCCTTGCCCTTCCAATATCGAGCGCCGCTGGTGCTCCGGGATATCGACGGCTACCCAATTCGGCAGATCGCGTCCCTGTTGGGCCTCAAGGAGGCCACCACCAAGACCAGAATTCATCGAGCCCGCCTCTTCTTGCGGGAGAAGTTGGCTCGCTACCATGACGGGAGGACATGAACTTCAGGAATCGGCGCACTGACCTGCTCACCTGCGAGGACTGCATTCACCTGCTCCTGGACTACGCCGACGGCTCCATGGCCCCCGCAGTCCGGCGCAAGCTGGACGAACATCTCTCCGCCTGTCCGCCCTGCCAGCATTATCTCCGCAGCTACACTTCCTGTACGGAACTGGTTCAACAACTGCGAGATCAGGAGGCTCAGGTCCCGGCGGAACTCCAGGATCGGCTCAAGTCGTTTCTGAGGGAGCAGGTGAAGCTCCCGTGGCCCGAGCCACGCCGCCGCCGGGCGAAATGGTCCAAAAGAGCGTGATCCGACAGCCCGCGGCGTAAGTCGTCGCGGCATTCGACCGCGTCCATGACGTGAGCTTGCGCCCATGGATCGCCATTTCGCCCTGGGATGGCGTAACCCCTGCCGCGCCATTGGATTGGGGTCCGCGACCTCGAGTCAGAACAGGTTTTTCCGTGTCAACTCGATCCTCAAGTCGCGTCGAATGTAGATTTCGACGAACTCACGCAACCACACGTCTTTCTCAGCCGTGAACCGCTCCATCAGTTTCTGCTCGGGTTTATCCGTAAGGTAGACGATTCGCCACCGGTTAAGAGGTCGGAATTCACCACCGTCAACCGAGTGCTCAACGTGAAAGATAGGCTGTCCTTCGCCGGCTCGAAGCAAGTTCCCGTCGCTATCGAGGAGTTCGGCCGCCCCTATGAAGGTGGCGCTTTGCCGTGCCGGGTTGAGGAAGACCTGTTCCAGGACCAACCCGCGCTCTGACGGCTTGAGCCAGAGGCGTTGCCGCGAGCAACGCACGAAGGATTCGGTTCCATTGGCCGCCGCCTGCCGCCGCCAATTGTGGGAGCTGCCCTCCGATACAACGGATGGAATATAGAGATCGGGTCGGAACGCCTTTTTCACCTCCATGTCCCACAACATGGTCCGGGTGAACCTGAGCGGCTCGTTCGTGCGGTAGTTCCGGGCGAGCACCCGGTTGATGTCAACCGGGGTCAGCTCGATTCGTGTGTTGAGCGGGTTGGTCCAGGCCCGCTCAAACTCTGCTTCATGATCCAACGGGTTCACCGGCCTGGTCGCCTCCTCCCGAGGGTCGGCGTCCTTCTCCTCGCCGGTTTCTCCGAGTTGCATCCTTCGCATCTCACGACCTGCTCTCCTGGCTCCTGTCCGGACCGCCCGGTTTTTCCAGGCGCCTGTTGAAACGGATGCCGCGTCACCAGACTCAGGTCAGCCCGGTCCGCGTGCGGCGCCCCAACCTGCTGCCGTCAGTTACCCCACAGTAAAGGCTTGCATCACCGGTACCAGGATCATGCTCAGCAGGATCACGAGGATCGACGTCAGGACGGTGGCGACGAGGCCGACTCTGAACATCGTCCCGAATCCAACGGCGCCGAACGCGAAGGTCGCGGCCGCGGCCGGGCTGGACCAGGGAAATGCCACCGCCTGGGCCGTGCCCGCGATGATCCGGGCCAGAATCGTGGGGTTGTAGCCGAGAGCGTCAGCAATCGGAAAGAGAATCGTGGAAACCATGATCGAAGTTGCCGCTCCGCTGGCCAACTGCGTCAACAGTGGTGTGGCCAGGCCCGCGACCCAGGGCAACGCCCCCGCGGTGACGTTGCCCGTCAGCCTGCCGGCGAGCCAATCGATGGCGCCCAGAGTGGTCAATACGTCCGCCAGTGCCATCCCGCCGAGCACCAGGAACAATACGTTCCATCCGACGCCCTGCTGAAAGTCCCTGGCCTCCAGGGTCATTTCACCGCGATTCGCGTCCACCGGCAGCACGAAAAGCAGCACCATGGCCACCGGTGGCACGTACCAGATCTCGAGAAACCCGATCTCGGCGACCGTGGGCAGGGTCCAAAGCGCCAGCATCAGAATCAACACGAACAGGATGTTCCTTTCGCCCCGGCTCATAGGGCCCAGTTGCTCGCGTTCCTTGAGAAAGCGGGCGTGGGCATTGGGGATGGCCTGGACCTCGGGAGGCAGCATGTACTTCAGGATCAGATAGCAGACTGGGAAGTGGGCCACCGTCAGGATGACGCCGGTCGACGTCCACTGTGCGAAGCTGACGCTGTAGCCGGTCAACTGGTCCAGCAGCGAGAGGGCCAGCGCATTGAATACGATGCCTGTGGGGGTTGCCAGCGCCCCGGCCGCGGCTCCGTACAGAACGGCCAGGCTCGCCGCCGCCCGCATACGCTTCGCGCCGGGCGCCACGGACCGGGTGAGCGACAACACAATCGGCGTCATCATCACGATGACCGCCAGGTCACTGAACACCGTGGACATCACCGCGGATACGACCAGGATTGCGACGATCAAGCCGGTGCCGGAACGCGCCACGCCCGGAACGCATAGCGCAGCGAGGGCGATCCTGCGCGCCAGACCGTGCTTTTGAAACGCATGGCCGAAGAGCATGACGCCTATCAGGTAGGGCAGGATGACATGTCCGTAAGTGGTGGCCACTTCGGCTAAGCGCATCCCCGCGCCGAGCGGCAGGAGCACGAACGGAAGGAAACTGGTGACCGCCCAAGGAACCGGCGTGGTCACCCACCAGGCCACGATCCAGGCGTATCCACCGACGGCGACGTGCGCCTCAGGCGCAAGACCGGTCAGCGGCGCGGCGAGGACGACGGCGAACGCAGCCGGGCCGGCCAGTACGCGCAGCACGAATGCCCACCGCCCGGTCAAATAATCAGCGGTTCCCACGGCCCTTCTCCGGGACTGCTACGCGGACGGTGACGATATCCGTGTCGTGAAACTGCTGGTGGCGAACGGAGGACGCGATGTGCCGCAATAGCCGTAGCGAGATCTCCCGTTCCACCACGACGTCGTCGGGCGTCTCCGCCAGCAGTCCGATCCGGTTCTGAAGGTTCTCCTCGCCAGGCGCAGCGACGAACTCGAGGACGGCGCCACCGGCTTCCTTGTGCGCCTGCAGCAACAGCCGTCGCCGCTCACGCTTCTCGTGGTCCTCATCCTCCCCGATCAGCGTCAGAATCGTCTCCTCGGTGGCGGCGTCGAGGCGATGCAGCATATCCGCCCCCCAGCCATTTTGGGAAGCGAACGTACCGAGAAACTCCCTCATCTTGGGTAGCGCGGAAAGATCCAACTCCCCTTCGATCCGGCTGCGGCGCGGTGCCGTCGCTTCCAGAAACAGGGTCATGAGGATCGCCACGACTCCCCCGGCGGTTATTCCGTTCCCCAGCAGACCGCCCCCCAGCTCCGAAAGAAGCCCTGGAAACAGCAGGTCGTTCTGGCAGCCGACTCCAACCCAGAAAGCGACACCGGAGATCATTCCCTTGCGATAATCGATTCCGCCCTGCACGACTTCCGTCATGCCACGCACGAAGGTCATCGCCAGCACCACGGTCAGGTAGGCGACAATGACCGGGCTGGGTATCGCCAGAATCACGGCGAGGACCTTGGGCAGGAACGCCAGTGCCACGAGCACGCCACCGGCGGCAAT
>JAPOYZ010000105.1:0-1149 GCA_026706325.1 Candidatus Aminicenantota bacterium | reverse complement strand
CGCGACCCCGGTCAGTTCAATGGTCGGGGCGCTGACCGCGATGGTCTGCGTCGGCACGATGGCCGTGAGGCCGGACAGCAGCTTGCCGATGCCGTCCGCCGTCACCGCGCCCTCCACCGCCCGGTAGTCCACGGCCCGAGGCCGGCGCCACGAAACGCGCTGGACGGCAACCGTACCGGTGATCGTCTGGATGGCGCCAATGAGAGACACGAACACGAAGGCAGGAAGCAGCTCCACGAACGCCGGACCGAAGTCGATCCCGATACCCGGCCAGTCCCCTAGCGGCAGTCCGATCCACGGCGCCCGGGCAACCCGTCCAAAGTCGTAGAGACCCAACGAGCCGCCAACGACCGAACCCGCAACGACCCCGATCGCCGGAGCCCATAGACGCAACGACGCCCCCGCCGTCAGGGAGATGCCGCTGATGACCAGAATCGTCGCGAGTGCGGTGAGCAGCGGGGCCAGCGCCGCGTCGTGCGGCGCGTCGGCCAAGCGACCGAAGACGACCGGCAGCACGGTCGCCGGTACCAGCATGTTCACCGTGCCGACGATGGTGGGTGTCAGAAGCCGCCTGAACAGAGCGAGCCGCATCGAAATCACGATCGGTATGAGCGACGACGCGACCACCAGGGTGGCGAGGAGCGCTGGACCGCCCTCGGTGAGGGCATTGACGCAGACCCCGATAAAGGCTCCGGCAGGGCCCATGAAGAGCAGGTATCCCGCTCCGACCCGGCCCAGCCGCACCGCTTGCAGCGCCGTACAGATGCCACTGACGGCGACCGCGCCGAACACGGCCCAGGACAGGTACGCGTCGGTTCCGCCGCCGGCCCGGATGACGATAGTGGGAATAAAGATGATGCTGGTTATGCCCAGAACCACCAGCTGCAGGCCGCAACCGAAAGATAGAATCGCAGGAGGGTTCTCGTTGGGTTCGTAGCGAACGTCTGGAACTCGTTGCTTGTGACTGTCGCTCACGAGGTCCCCTCGGTCCGCTCAAGCCCAGAGATGTTCCGAATCGCCGGTGGAGTGATTCGAGTCGGCGGAATATCCGCAAGACTGCACCACCACAAAGAGGCAGTTGGCAGGGCTTTTTTTTGGCGAATAGTACACCTGACGCCACCAAATCTCCACTTCCGCCAGACAAACCCA
>JAPOYZ010000136.1 GCA_026706325.1 Candidatus Aminicenantota bacterium | reverse complement strand
TGCGTCCGTTGGCGTTTCAGGAAACGGGTGGCATTCGTCAGAAAGTCCGCGCGCCGTACGAGCTCCATGGCAACGGGGAAGTGGGATTCCGTTTGGGTCGCTACGATCCGGATAGGCCTCTGGTGATCGATCCCGTGCTGACCTACGCGGCCAGCGGGATTGGAGGTCTTGCCATCGCTGTTGACCGGGAAGGGAACTCCTACGTGACGGGTATTGCCAATCCCGCCTTTCTCACCTCCGCCGACGCCTTTCAAAGCCTTCACAGTGAAGGGGAGTGTTATGACGGGCCGAACCTGGTCCGCTGCCCCGACGTTCTATTGGCCAAACTCAACGCCGAGGGAACGGAACTGGTTTATTCCACCTTTGTGGGTGGTTCCGGATTCGAGTATGGGTACGGAGTTGCCGTGGATTCTCAGGGCAATGCCTATCTCACCGGCACCACCAGCTCTTCTGACTTCCCCGTGTCGTCCGATGCCTGGCAGTCGTCCATGTCGAGCGAACAGTGTGCTTCGGAACTTTCGGGCCAGCTCTGCAACAGTGCCTTTGTCACCAAGGTCAATGCGACCGGGACGGCTCTGTTCTACTCCACGTTTCTGGGTGGCAGCGAGGGTGGAATGGGCGCCACCGGAATTGCCGTCGACGTTCACGGATCCGCCTACGTCACGGGCGACGGCGCCGAGGGCGGGTTTGTGGCCAAGCTCGATCCGGAGGGAACGTCCGTGCTCTATTCAGTCCAGGGAGTAGGAGGCACCGGTGTGGCACTGGATTCCCGGAACAATGCCTATCTCTCAGGCAGAAACGGAGACGAGTCCTACGTGACCAAGCTGGATCCCGAGGGAGCCGTAATCCTTTACAACTTCCGCCTCGGCGGGACCTCCGCGCCCTTCGATGCATCCCCCCAGGAACTGGAGGCGATCACCGGGATCGCCGTCGACGGACAGGGCCACGCCTATGTGACCGGTTATACGGCCTATCAGGATTTTCCCACCACGCCCGGTGCTTATTCCGAAACGGCGCCCGGCGCAGGAATCTGTGGCGGCTCTCTCTGCCTGGATGTTTTCGTGTCCAAGCTCAACCGTCAGGGGACCGCGCTGGTCTACTCCACCTACCTGGGCGGCAGCTCCATCGATTACGCCAATGGAGTGGGTGTGGACCTGCACGGGAACGCCTATGTGACGGGCGTGACGCTTTCCTCCGACTTTCCGGAGACGCAAACCCTGGGATCCCCCGCGGGACAGATTTTCCTGAGCAAATTGGACGCCAGGGGGGAGGAGATTGTCTACTCGGTCAGGGCGGGAAGCGGTGATAGCGTCGAGGGAGGCAGCGGTCTTTGGGTCAGCCCTCGGGGGAGCGCCTACATTACGGGGCAGGCGGGTCCCGACTTTACCTTGACCTCCGGGGCCTATCTGGCCCCGGAGGGAAATGGCGCCTTTGTGGCGCGGCTCCATGACGATGCCGAAGTCTTTGTGCCCATTGTGCTCTCTACCACCGAAGCCGATGGTTCAACGGTCAGCTCGGAGCTGACGCTCAGCAATCGCGGAGCCCGGCCTGCCACGCTGGAATATACCTACACTGCGGCTATCGGCGGGGGAAGCGGCGCCGCCACGGACCACTTGCCGGCGGGCCGGCAGCGCATCCTGACCGATGCCATTCAATACCTGAAAGAACTGGGTGTTCCCATTCCGGATTCAGGTAGCAGGGGAGGAACTCTGGCGGTTCGTATCTCCGGACTGGGCTCCGAAACGGAAGGGGCGGTGACCGTGCGAACGACCAGGAGTGTCGAGGGACTTCGAGGCGGTTGGGCTTACTCAGGCGTTTCGACCGGGTTTCACCAGCCGGTGTATCTATGCGGACTCCGCCACGACGCCTCCGATCGCAGCAGCCTTGCGGTTCAAAACCTGGGATCCCCGACCAGCGGCGAAATCACCTTGAGGCTGACCGTCATCTCCGGGGATATTCAGCAACCGGGTTCGTTGGTTCTTGAAGATCGGACGCTGTTGCCGGCTACATCCATTCAAATCGACGATGTGCTCCGATCCAACGGGCTGTCACTGGAAAACGGCTATGTGCGCATTGAGAAGATTGCAGGGGACGCGCCCTACTATGCCTATGCCCTCCTCACCGACCAGGGCGGTTCCGACGGCTCCTTTATTGCGCCTGTTCCGGAAAACGCGACCGTTGGCAGAAAGGGACAGACATTGCTCGCCATAGAAAATACGGCCCGATTCAACAGCGAGCTGGTGATG
>JAPOYZ010000268.1 GCA_026706325.1 Candidatus Aminicenantota bacterium | reverse complement strand
TCAACGCGGTGCGTCCGACCGCGCTGAGCAACTACCTGCTGCAGACCGCCCTCTGCACGACGCTGTTCTACGGACACGGTTTCGGACTCTTCGGGAGCGTCGAGAGAACGGGGCAGGTGGCCATCGTCCTGGCGGTCTGGGTCGTTCAGCTCGTCGCCTCTTCCTGGTGTGTCAAGCGGTTTCGCTACGGGCCTGCGGAATGGGTGTGGCGCTCACTGACCTATGGGCATCTCCAACCCATCCGATAAGGACAGATTCCCGGATCGGCGGGGCTCCTTTCATCGCTTCAGCAATTCATCCAGCGACAGCTTCTCGAAGGCCAGGTCCGACCGGCTTCCCTCGTACACGATTCCTACATGCTGGTCGTCGATCCGGGTGATGCCGGGGTAGCCGCGCCCGCGGCCCTCGTCCAGCAGAATCTGGTGGTCCTCGGGCCAGGTCATGCCGTCATCGAAGCTGACCTTGACGGTGTGGTGATGCCGTCCGTCGGGCGCGTTGGGATTGGCAAACAGCAGGATGTATTTCGATTCACCCTCTTCCTCATAGTCGAATCGAAAAAGGCTGGCGTTGCAATTTGGTTCGATCAACACCTTGCGGTTGGTTTCGTGCGGTATCCAGGTGATGCCCAGATCCCAGGTCACATAGACGGCCCGGTACGGCTCCGGCTTGTCGTTGCGCATGTTGAGCATGATGGACCCGTCGCCGAGCTGCACTGCCAAGGTTTCGTTACCTCCGCTGAAGGCCGGGTTGCTCACCGTCCAGGTGGCGCCGTGGTCGCGGCTGTAGGTGATATTGCCAAACGGATACCCGGTCTCGTCACGCCCCTGGGTCGGCATGACGATGGTCCCGTCGGCAAGCGTAATCCCCCGGTTCGGCGCCGGGGCGAAGAGCCACCACTCCGGTTTCTTCAGTTTCCGGGTGATGTTCTCCGGCTCGGTCCAGGTGAGGCCGTCGTCCGTGGAACGGACCATCAGGATCTGGGCCGTCTTTCCGATTTCATATCCCGGCTCGGAGCCGTCGTCGCGCCACTGGTGCTTGCCCGGTTTGCCCCACATCCAGACGGCAGTGACGAAGATCTCTCCGGTGTTCTCGTCCACGAGGATGCCGGGGTCGCTGACGCCGTTCTCCTCCTGCGGCAGCCCGCCCCATTCTCCCATGTCCATGATGGCCCGTTGCGGCTCCCAGGTCTGGCCGCCGTCGGTGCTGCGGATCAGCCCGATGTCGATGTGTTCCTGCAAATCTCGCGACTTCCGCCACCGCATGTCGTAGACGCACAGGAGCGTGCCCTTTGGAGTCGTGGCGATTGCCGGGATGCGATAGGTATGGACTCCGTCGTCCATGTGCTTGCGCAGGGCCAGGCCGATCCGTTTGCGGACGCCGGGAGTCGTGTCCGTGGGTGTCAGCACTCCTGCGGAGGTGTTCACGGAAGTGCAGACGGCATCGGTCTTGTTTCCCAACTCGGCGGTGGGCCGCAACCGGACGGAGAGCCAGAAGACATTCTTCCCTGGTGACAGTTCCTGATTTCCCGTGAAGACGACCTGCTCAGCCGGTCGAGCGGGATCGCCGAACCTGTTCCCGACCTCGAATTCCTCCCGGTCACCCGAGTAGAACAACTCCAGGGACTCGATGTCGTTCAGATCGTCCGTGCCGGTGAGCTTGAAGAGGAACAATCCGGCGGTGTGGCCGGCGCCCTGTGCTTCGACAGTCAGTCGCAACAGCGGATTGTTTTCATTGCGGATCAGCACCGGATGAACTCTTTGGGAAGCAGAGATTTCCAAGCTGCCGGAGAACATTCCTGCACAGCCATGGAGAGCCGGCAGGAGCAGGAGCAAGGCTGCATGTACCTTCGTCATCGGTCGGACCAGTTTCGGGAATCCTGTTTCGGACTTCATTCGTTCTCCTCCATCGGCATTGTCGCGTGTGGGTCCGTCCAAGACTGATTCTACTCCCATTGCAGCCGCTACTCTCCAATCCTGATCCGGTCTGACCGCAATGCCGGCTTCGGTTTGGAACCCTCTCTCGGGAAAGAGGTCATCACTTGAGAGTCCCGATCAAAACCGGATCTTAGCCAGATAGATACTGGCTTTGCCTTCATGGGAAGAATAGTAGCTGAGCCAGAGAAGTCCTTCGTGCCAAACCATCCCCGGGTAGCTCGTGTCGCCCCCACTGGGCAGCTTGAGGACAGGTTCGTAGCCGGTCAAGGTCAATCTGGCCAGGACGGTGAAGGGCTCTCCCCGGGTCCAGGAG
>JAPOYZ010000119.1:1379-2255 GCA_026706325.1 Candidatus Aminicenantota bacterium | reverse complement strand
CTGGCATTGGGCACTCTCACAATACAACAGGAGGTAGTAAAGGGTGTCCGGGCCGGTGTTCTCCACCGTCCAACGCACCTCGAGGGTGGTATGGCCGTCGGTCTCCGGCGCCTCAATCGTCACCTTCGGCTTCCCCGGCGGCTCCAGCACGTCCGTCACCGTCACCGACACCGGATAGCTGTACGTCTGCGACCCGACCCGGGCTTCCACGGTCACCTCATAGACATTGTTGCTGTCGGCGTCGGCCGGCCGCTCGAAGTCGGGCGCGGTGTCGAACCCCAACCGGCCGGGTCCCGTCGATCCCCAAGGTGTCGGCATCAGCCCCGCTCAGCGACCACACCACCGCACCCGCCGGAGCCGGCTCGACTCGATAGCTCGCCACCGAGGCCGTGCCGTTCTCGTCAAAGTCTACGACCGCAGGTCCGGCCACACGCCCCGCCTCGACCCGGTACAGGATGCCCTGCCCCGGAGCCAGGGTATCCGCGAACGAAGGCCGCCCGGCAGTGCCGCCCGCCGCAACCTGCGCGTTGCGGTACACGTCGGTCAGCGCATAGTCGTACGAGGCCCCCCGCAGGTCCGCCGCGTCCAGCGTCACCGTCACCGGCCGAGAGGCCGCTGTTCCGCATCGGGTGTTGACCACCATCAGGTACCGCGAGAGGTCCGTGTGCGTGAAGGCGCCCAGAAAGTAGTCGGACGTGTCGGAAAGGCCGTGCACGAACTCGGCCGGGTTGCCGCCCGAAAACACCGCGTCGGAGGTCAGCTCCAGCAACGTCGCGTCCAGCGAATCCAGCATCGTGTTGAGCGCGGCCACTTCCGTCAACTTGGGTGTCCGCTGGAAGGTGAGATCGACCAAGCCGTCTACCGTGCCGGTGGACA
>JAPOYZ010000119.1:0-1352 GCA_026706325.1 Candidatus Aminicenantota bacterium | reverse complement strand
CCCGTCGCTCCGTGGGCCAAGGCCAGGTTGACCTGCGCCCGGATTTCCTCCCGCGTCGGATTACGCATGTTGTTCGGCCAGCTATGCGCCTGGATCACCGCCCACAGCGGCACGCTCTTCTCCAAGGTCACCTCACGGGCATTCCCGTACCAGTAAGTCAGGCGGTTCAGCCGGTCCCGCGCGCGCCGCGCATAGTCCGCGTGACTGGTATCCGGAACGGTGTGGTGGAAGGGGTAGTAGTCGACCAGCAACTCCCCAGGTTCGACCGTGTCGATGTAGTCCCGCAGCAGCCGCTGGTGGGTAGCCGGGTTGTCGTGCCTCAGGTTGACCGCCGAAACGCCCGGCGTTCCCCCGGTTTGCGCCTTGATTAAGGCGTCCATGTAGGCCAGGCTCTCGTCAAGCTCCCACCGGGGCTCGTCGTACAGGTAGAATCGCCAGGGCGGATCCACCGTCCCACCGTAATACGATGCCAGGGTATCGCTGATGGCGGGGTCGTATTCGCCCCTGAAGAGCATGAGGCTGCGTCGCAAATCAGGGTCCCACTCGTGCGCCCGGATTTTGTCCACCCAGAGATTGCCTGCGCCGGTCCAGTCGACCTGATAGCGCACTCGAAGGGTGCCCACGTTCCGACCGATATCATGGTCAATTACAAAGTCTCGATATGCGTTGGATAAGTCACTTTTCCGCACCACCAAAGAATCCAGCACCGTCCCGTCGGAGTGCCTGATGACTCTCAGGGTAGCCACATGGTCCGTACCGGTGGTGTCGTCGGAACTCAACCAGAAAGCGTGATGTCCGAAGCGGGCATACTGGTTACTCCTCAAACTGAACCGCTCGTTGGCGCCGTCCGTGTCCAGCAGCAGGCCGGGGCTGTCTACCCCGCCCTGGCCTGCCGTACCTGCCGGTCTCCGTCGGTGACCTCCCGGCCAGTCCCGTGGGTGAAAAGGTCGGTATCTTCCGCCTCGAAGGTCCGCGCCCAGTAGAGCGCGCTCGCCGCCAGCCAGCCGTCCGGCTGCTGCCAGCTGTACAACTGAATCTTCAGGTCTCGGGCGTGGGCCAATGCCATCCAGTCCTGATTGAAGGAGGACGTCTGGAAGGCGTCACCCACAAGTGCGGCATGTATGGTGTTGAACCCGGCCGCCTTCACCGAATCCAGCCGCGCTGCCCAGTGCAAAGAATCCCCCTCGAACATCCCCGGAAACCACGCCCCGATCGGAAACTCCTCTTGAGCGAAGACCGAACCAACCCACATCAGAAACGCCGCAATCAGGAAGTACATCCGTCGAAGGATCAACGCCCTTTTATCCTCCCCCAGGATTCCGGCTCGATATGGGTGCGCAAATCGCGTCCCC
>JAPOYZ010000565.1 GCA_026706325.1 Candidatus Aminicenantota bacterium | reverse complement strand
CTCCCATGCCGGCCCCGGGGTGGCCGTTCTCGTCCAGCGCCACCCCCTGGTCGAAGCCCACCTCCTGAAACGTGCCGTCCCGGTTGTTCCGAAACAGGAAGTCCGGCTCCGTGTCGTTGGCCACGAAGACGTCCGGATAGCCGTCCGGCTCCAGGTCGGTGAAGGCTACTCCCAAGGCTTTACCCTGCGCGTCGCCAATGCCGCTGCTCTCGCTCCGATCCTGAAACGTGCCGTTCCCCAGGTTCCGGTACAGCACGCTGGCATCGGTCTCGAAGGTGGTGGGGTGGCAGTAGTTCCTGCGGCCGGCCGTGTGACAGGGAGTCTCGCGGCCGGGATCGTAGCCGACGTAGTTGCAAACGAACAGATCCAGGAGTCCGTCCCGGTCGTAGTCGAAGAATCCGGCGCTGGAGCCCCAGTGCCCCGCGTTTTCGACGCCCGCCTCTCGGGAGACGTCCCGGAAACGGCCGTTGCCCTGGTTCCGGAACAGGTAACTCCGGGGATACCCCGTGACGTAGAGGTCGGGGTCGCCGTCGTTGTCGTAGTCTCCGGCCGCCGCCCCCATCCCGTAGGTTCGAATCAGCAGGCCGGACGACTGCGTAACGTCCCGAAACGTGCCGTCCCCCCGGTTCCGGTAGAGCCGGCTGCGGGATTCTTCATGGTTTCGTGGCGGGATACTGCTTCCGGCGACGATAAAAAGGTCCAGGTAGCCGTCTCCGTCGAAGTCCAGCAGGGAGGCGCCGGATCCCATGATCTCCAAGAGATGGAAGCCCCCCCGGGCTCCGTTGTGGTGTCGGAAGTCGATTCCGGCCTCCCGCGCCTGGTCCGCGAACCGGGGAGCGCTCCCCTGTGCCTCCGCGTTGGCCGGGCCGTCTCCAGTCGCAACCAGGAAGAGGACCAGGAGACTGGGGCCGAATCTCATGTCCTCTTTCGATCCCCGAAGGTGAGGCCCTGGATCTTCTCAGGCGAAGGCCGGTGGAAGAGAAATCCGCCCAGTCCGGCCACGATCATGCCCAGAGTGAAGGAGAAGGGAATTCCCCACATCCAGGAGATGGCCCTCTCCATCCCGAACCATTCCTTGCTGAAGCTCACGAACAGGGAGACCGACGCCGCCAGGAAGAAGCCCAGCAGGATCGCCTGCGGTCCGACCCTGCGAAACAGGATGCCTCCGAAGAAGAGGACGGCGATGGGGCCCACGAAGACGTCGTTGACCCGGCCGCTCAGGTCCAGGATGTTCCAGTCCGTCCGGCTCATGACCACGGCGATGATGACGGCGACTCCGATTCCCAGCACGCCGGCCCCCGCGGCCACTCCCTTGTCCAGCAGCAGGCCCCGCCGGGAGCCCTTGCGACGGCCGCCGAAATGGGTCGTCAGGACGCCGGAGATGGAGTTGATGGCCGAGCTGAGGCTGGACATGGCCGCCGACAGCAGGGCCGCCATAACCAGGCCGGAAACGCCGGTGGGCAACTGCTGCGCGATGAAGCGCGGCATGAGCCGGTCGCCCTCGGGAGCGATCTTGGCCTGGAATTCCGCCACCGGCAGGTTGGAGATGTGGGCGTAGAAGGCGAACAGGGCCAGGCCGCAGACGGCCAGGGTGGTGTAGAGCACGACGTTGGACCAGGCGTAGACCCAGACCGAGCGCCGCGCCGCCTTGATGGAGGGAGTCGAAAGATAGCGCTGGATCGCCACCTGGTCGCCGCCGTTGGCGCAGATGTTCCAGAACAGGATGTTGAGCATGATGCCGACGATGGTGATGCGGACCGTGGGATCGAAGCTGAAGATCTGCATCTCGCCCCGTCCCGCTTCCGAGAAGGTCTCCCACCAGCCTATGGGACCCGTCCCCACCAGGTAGTAGACGTAGATGGGGATGGAGAGCGCGCCCGCCAACAGGATCCAGAGCTGCAGGTTGTCGGTCCAGATGACGGTCCGAAAACCCCCCACGCTGGTGTAGAAGGTGGTGATGATCCCCAACAGGATGATGGTGGTGAACAGGCCCAGGCCCGAGATCTCGGAGAAGGCGAAGCTGGCCGTGTAGATGATGATTCCGGACCAGATCAGGGTCCGGAAGACGAACAGGGTTGAGGCCAGGGTGCCGGTGCCCCGGTCGAATCTTCGGCCCACGTATTCGTAGGCGCTGGTGATCTCGAGCCCCTTGATGGTGGGGATCAGGATCCGGTTCACGATGGGGATCACCAGCGGCGCCACGATCAGGCCGAAGCAGTAGGCGAAGCCGTAGCGGATCACCTCTCCGGGGACCGAG
>JAPOYZ010000446.1 GCA_026706325.1 Candidatus Aminicenantota bacterium | reverse complement strand
CCAAGATCACCGCACGCGGACAGACGACGATCCCGAAGCGTATCCGGGAGGCGGCAAACCTCGGCGAGGGTGATGTGCTCTCTTTCGAGATCGAGGACGATCATCTGATAGTACACAAGGTGACGCCGGGTCAGGACACCTACCTACGGGGCCTCTCCGAAATTTTGAGCGAATGGATCTCCCCCGAGGATGAGGAAGCATGGCGTGACCTTTGAGTCGTTCGATGTGGTCGTCGTCCCCTTTCCCTTTACGGATCGTTGGGCCGCAAAGCGGCGGCCCGCCTTGATCGTCTCATCGGCAAACTTCAATCGGAATCATGAACAGTCGATCCTGTCCATGATCACCTCGGCTGGGAGCAATTGGCCGAGCGACGTGGCAATCCAGGACTGGCGGGAAGCAGGCCTCAACGTGCCCTGCAAAATCCGTTTCAAGCTCTTCACGCTCGATGACAATCTGGTCGTTCGCAAACTCGGGAGGTTGTCGAAACAAGATGGCGAAGCGGTGAAAAAAGCACTGGGAGATGTCCTGGCATGATCCTGATCACCGTGCCCCTCATGCTGGCTCAAGCGGAAGGCCGAAAGGTCACGGCCAGATTGCTCCAGGATCGGGAATAGGCGCCGTCCCGGCGGCTTCGGTCGAAGCCACCGGGACCGGTTAGTTCGACTCCGGCCGGGAAGAGGCTCGCTCCATCAGGTACTCCAGCACCAGGGTGAGATCCCGGGGCGCGACGCTCATCCCCTTCTCGAACATGTACTCTTCCATTTTCCGGGTCACCCCCGGCCAGTCCTCCCGGCCGTAGGCATCGGGGTGCGGCCGGGCATGGCAACCGGTGCAGGCCCTCTCCACCGCCCTGGCTCCGGGAGAGTCGTCCAGTACGGCGGCCGGCGCGGGACGGTGTTTCAGGGAGAGGGAAGGGACGGCAAACTCCGCATCGTCACTGGAGATCCTGTCCCGGTAGTGGATCAGGGTCAGCGTCAACAGGTAGGTGTTGGCGCCGTCCATGGTGCCCAGCTTGATCCCGGCGGCGGGCGGCTTGTCCAGTCCCCATAGACTGAGAGCACGGGGCAGCGGCCAGTCCCCGGATTCGCTCTGCGATGCGACGTACCCGTTCACGGCGGCGTCCACATCAGGCGATCTACGGCCGGCGGTCATGAGCGCCCGGACCATGAGGCTGCGGAAGCCCGGGAATTCCGTCAGCGCGAAATGCGACTTCCAGCCGCCGCCGATGGTCGTCTCCATGAGTTGAATACACCGCTGGTAGGCCAGGTCGGGCTCCAGATCGAAGTCGTGGGTCAGGAAGACGTACCAGGCCAGTCCTATGTAGTCGGCGGCGATCATGGGCGGCCGCAGGGCCAGAAGCCGGTTCGCCAGTCCCCGGCGGAGATCGGTCAAACGAGCGTCCGTGGAGGGGAACCCGGCCTGCAAAAGCGCGTAGAGCAGCTTGGCGCTGTTCTCCATGTCGGGCACCGGGCTGCCGTGCTCCCAGCCGTGCTTTCCGGTGAGCGAGTTCCGGGCGTTGCCCAGGGTCTGGATGATGTTGCCCGATTGCATGATGGTGAAGACCCGCTCGGAGACGGGCAGAGAGCTGGGGGGCAGATACGGAAGGGAGAGAGGCGACCTGAGCGCCCAGTCGTACGCCTTCCGGACCAGGGCAGAGCGGCCCAGGTTGGCCAGCGCGATCATTCCCTTGGGATGGAGGCAGCCCTCGTGGGACCAGAGCCAGCTCCCGGTCCGGCCATCGAATTCCTCCACGAACCAAGCCCTGACCTTTTGGAAGAGATCGCTCTCCGGGTCGACGCCGAAGTCCTGGTAGTACATGAGGAAATGGGTCAGCAGGTAGAGCTGGTAGGCTACGTAGGCCTTGGGTCCGTAGCGTTTGACGGCGCCTTCGGCGTTCTTGTAGTCGACGTAGCCGCCGTTGGAGACGGCCGCGTAGGAAGGCTCGACGAAATCCCGGATGAAGGACCGGGTCCCCCGCGTGATGGCTCGATCCAGGTCCTCGCGGGCCGGCTGTCCCGGCACCGGCGGCGAAGGGATCTCGTCCGGGGAGGGCAGCGCACCGGAACTCTTGATCTGCGCTGCCGTCAGGTTCGGCAGTGTCAGCAACAGGACAACCGCTGCCCACGTCAGCCTTGCCGGAAAGATTTTGATATGGACGCGCATGTTGCGGAGTGCTCAGGCGCAGTCTAGCATAGCAGCCCGTAGCAAAAGTCATCACGGCATTCGACCGTCCCTGCACAGGCGCGGACTGCGTTGCGA
>JAPOYZ010000548.1:11317-22056 GCA_026706325.1 Candidatus Aminicenantota bacterium | reverse complement strand
GAATGGTCGAAACGGAAGGAACTTGAAGACATTACCGCCGATATGGTATTCAATTCTTTGCGCCTGAAAAGTCAGCGCAATCGGTACCCGGTGTGTCTGAACCCGTTTTTGAGACGGAGGTCGACACGTCTGTGGAGTATTGGAGAGTATTTGCTGCCAGTGGATTAGACGCTTCTATATCTATCCTTTTCAGCGTTGCTCCGAGCAGTCTTGATTGCTTGCAGGATTTCCTGCATCCCGTCAACTCGTCCCTTTAGATGCGCTTGTTTCCTCTGTCTTTCTGGCGAGATGCCGCTTATTATACTGTGCCGATCCTCCTTCATGCCCTTAGTGTGACCCTTGAGCCCAGATTATTCATCACGCAAATATAAAATGGGCAAGCATATCCATTTTATCGAGTCGGATCAGAAGGTTAGCGAATAACCACCGAAAAAGCACGAGTCTCCTCACAGGTGAAACACTATCGTTATTTTCGACTTCGGTTGGATCACCGGATTCAGTGGGTCCGTAAACCGTGCAGTGTCAACGGTTTTCCCATCCTTCAAGGGGCATTAAAAGAAGTGGCGTACCCGTCATTTGTGCTATCATTTCAGTGACATGAAAACAAACACAAAGTACAGATCACGCCATGCTTACAACCCTACCGCAGATCCGGATCTCATTCAACCGGTCCCTCAGCATCGAAACCCAGCCCGAGCGGCTCAGTACCGAGACCGGTGCTCTGCTGCAACAGGCGCTGCTGGATCGTAGCGGCATCATCGACTGGATGAGCGAGTGGCTGCACGATCCCCGAAATCCGGACAGCCGACGTTGTCCCGACTCCTGGACACCCTCAGCCGGGAAGAGAACCGTCCGGTCCTGCATGAGGCGGTGACGAAAATGGCCTACCGTCGGATCGAGATGATCGAGGGTCGGCGGCGAAGCTGGAGGAGAAAGCGTCAGCAGACGATGGTCCTGGATGTGGACGGGCTTCCGGTCGAGGTCCATGAGCGTCCCCCAGGGAGCGAGTGGAATGGACACTACCGCCAACGGATGTACCATGCCGTGATAGCGAGCTGCGCGGAGACGGGAGGCCTGCTGGACGGCGACCTGCATCCGGGAGCCCGCCACTTAGGGAAGGTGACTTTGAAGTTCACGCTGAGGGTGGTGGACCGGGTTCGGGGACGGCTGTGTGGTTCGGTGACGGTGCGCCTGGATGTGGGATTCCCGGAACCGGGGTTGCTGGAGGGTCTGGAGTCCCGAGGAGTGCCCTACATCGCACGAATTCGCAAGAACCCGGTGCTGGACCGGATGGCTAAGCCGTACTTGACCCACCCCTTGGGACGGTCCCCGGAAGAGTCGCGGCAGTAGTGGTTCCACGAGATGACGTACCGGGCGGGAACCTGGGACCGGGCGCGCCGGGTGGTGCTGGTGGTGCGGGAGCGGTCGGGCGAGTTGTTTCTGGATCATTTCTGGTTGTTGACCAGCCCGAGCCGGAAGCGTTGTGAAGCGCCGGAGTTGCTGGCGAAGTACCGCGAGCGAGGGAAAGCGGAAGGCCACATGGGGGAGTTGATGGATGTCCTCGATCCGGCGTTGTCGTCGGCGCGTCGGCCCAAGACCCACTACCGAGGGAAAAAGCTGACGCCGGAAAAGACGACCGAGGAACGGGTCCGTTAACACCATGGGGTCCGATTCGTCCTGAACCTGCTGGCCTACGAGATGCTGCATCTGGGCCGGGTGCTGATGGAGCGGATGACACGTCAGGGGTAGAGTCTGCGCCGTTTTCAGAAACGGTTGCCAAAAGTGGCGACCAGGGTGCTCCGCCGGGGGAGGCGGTGGATTTTTGTGGTTAATCCGCGAGCGACACAGTGGCATCGGTCGTGGCGGCGTCAAGGACGCTTGTCCTGGGCGCCGGGATGGGCAACGGTGAGGTATCGGACCCGAGTGAAGGAGACCGAAACATCCGAGTGGTCCCGCCGGCCTGGCCAACTGTCGGCGAGGCGCGGCCCCCATGGCCATTGGAGCATTTATAACTTGTCGGATCACTCGGTTTATGAGCCAATTCAGTCGAATCGACAGCGGTTCAAGAGAAACCGGGACGCGACCGCACGAAATTGGCGGTCAGAAGCTCTTATCAACATGTGGGATGAATAATCTGGGGTTAATTTTCTCGCCATGGTTCGTTTTCCACAAT
Source organism: Candidatus Aminicenantota bacterium (assembly GCA_026706325.1). Classification (GTDB taxonomy): domain Bacteria; phylum Acidobacteriota; class UBA6911; order RPQK01; family JAJDTT01; genus JAJDTT01. The sequence goes on along the minus strand of JAPOYZ010000548.1, from coordinate 19,883 downwards.
AGGTAGGTCAGAGACCACAACAATGCCAGCAAGAAAACTCGGCCTCTCCTGTTGCTCATAGTTTGCGCTGGATGTCCTTCCGAGCAGAGTTAGCACTTCCGATGGAAGGTCATCTGTAACATCAGGAACCGAGTCAGTCCCGGGTATTTCCATAGCCCTTCTCCGAACTGAAAAGGGAAGATCTTCCTTGGGAAAATAATGCCCGGTTGGACACACGAGACGCATCCAGGGAATGGAGAATGGCATTATATTAGTAACCCTATTACCTCGTGATCCAGACAGCAACAATCGATCTCTTACCAAGCCAGACGATGCTATCGTACAGCCCCAGAATGGACTCTGATCGTATGTATTTGGGAAATTATAGAAGCAAAATAAAGGGAGCCAACGCTTATTGTGCGCGTATCTTAGAAATGTATCTATCTGCTGTGGTTTCTTCGATTGTTTATACTTAAGGTTTTCATAGCGCAAGCTCGGGAAAAGACGTTTGGCCTGCAACAATATTGGGAAACCACGGTTTCCTGAAACAAACCACCAAAGCCAATCTGCTCCCGTTCTAGATTCCTCGTGTCGATTATATCGTATACATGCAAGTCGATCGGTGCGTCGACGCATTTCGAGCAGAAGCATGTCCGTTATTGAGTCCTCAGAAATGCCAATACCCAATCTGTATGAGTCCCTAAGGTCACACCATGTCTTGCATGCTGCCCAGCTGAACAACCAACATAGGTCGTCAACAACTTGAGATAACCCACAAGGAATTAAGTGCCACCGACTATTTGCCATGGATCATATTATCCTAGTAATAACAAATTATTCGTCAAAATCCATATGCGATATGTTGAGTCATTTTCCGGTATTCGTTGTTGTCTGTGGTTGGTTACATGTTTCACTGTCTCCGTGACTAGGAATCGATTTCGGATCATTCCACTTTTCACTGAATCTGCGGACATAATGCCGATTGATGAGGAAATGGAAGCCAACGCCGATAACGTTCGAAATGAGAAAAAGTAGAAGGGCTATGCAGATACCACACCACTGCCAGATATAATAGCTGAACGCACTATTGATGAGCACCTGAAACGTTATAAGACCAAATATATGGGCGTGGTAGATACCGGGCAACAACGAGAAGACACCACTGCACCCGCAAATTCTAGGAGGAAGTGAGCCGCTCTTAGGGCCATAGATTTCCCAACCTAGCGCATGCTCTATGCAGTGCTGAACGTTTTGAAGGTACCTAAATGCGTATCCGAGCGCGGCTAGATACCAACTTGCCCAAATGACTGCACTAAAAGCAAGGAGCGAGGCAAGGATAAATACTGTGCGCAATGGTGATTCAGTTGGTTGAGGGCCGTTTGCTATTTCCCAAATCACATAACCGTATCCTGTGCTAACGACGATCAACGCCCAAAAAAAGCGTGGACTTTCTTCCAGGCGAGCATTAAGCTGGCGAGAAATGGTATCGTGAAAGCTAGCTAACTGATTATGGTCGCGCCCCGTATTTTCCATATAGATCTACCCTTTAGGTCCAAAACTATGCCTCGTGCGTGGATGTGCTAACATCCGGCCCGTGTCGCACGATGGTCCCGACAGCTTCCGAAACGGCAAAGACTTGTGCGGCACGATGTACTGGATGTTTGACCTTGGACTGATTTCCACCGGACACGATTACGAATTGTGTTTAAGCACTGGGTCTTGCGGGTGCTTTCCCGTGGGCGACAAACACGTGGATCATGATGGTATTTCAGAGGTATTGCGCTACGCTATCGAACGTTGAGAGGCCGAATCCACTATGTGACGCCATGAGACCCATCTCCCATGTTGCTCTTGATCACCGGCCGCCGGCAACCAACATCGGATGATCCAGAGTATCCCCATTGGCCTGAAATCCCTGCCCGTCCGTATCCACGTAGATCGGATTCGTAAACGCCACCGGATGCATCTTCGACTCGGGGCTCCGGCCCCAGCCCTTCTCCAGGGTGGAGTTCTCGCCCGTGGCCACTACGATCAGGTGGGTGTCCCGTTCCAGTTCCACCTGGATCTCTTCGTCGAAGTTCACGATTCCATTCCGGAACATCCCGGGGTGAGAATTACGCGTGTAGTTGTACCGTGGATCCTGGCGGCTGTTGACCAGGACTTGGACCCGGTCGATATCCAGCCAGTTGGGGGTTTGGACCTTGACCTTCAGGACCACCGATCCCTCTGAGATCACGCTGGACCCGATGGGCAGCCCATCCCCGGTCTCGACGTGCAGGAACGGCCCGTTGGTGATCATCATCCGTCCCGCCTTGGAGTTGGCGATGACTTCCGCCGGATCGATCTTCCCCGCATCGTCGGTCGAGCTGGTGACGTAGGTCCTCCAACCACCCACGCCGCTTCCGCCGAAGACCCGGTGGGCGTCGCTCACGGCGACACACCACATGTGGCGTCCCTGGTTCAGCATCTGGAGCCAGCCGAAAGTCCGGTTCTCCCGTTGGGCGGTGCCGCGCCGGTTCTGCACCGGATAGGTCGGGTTGGGGTTCAGGATCTCGGCGCTCCAGACCTCGGCCGCGTCGATGAGCTCTTCGAAACCGACGAATCCTCCATCGCCCCGACCGTCTCGGTCCCGGTCGTTGAAGACGTAACCCACGGTCGGGTGATTGGCCTGGACCCAGCGGTCGGGTCCGCCTCCGAAAATGTTTCGGAGGACGATGGCGTTGAGGCGGGGGTCATACTGCCAGACCGGAGCACCGCCGTCCTGGGTCAGCGGCGAGTACTTGAGGGGGAAGGAGTTGAGGTGCTGGCCCTGCCCCGTGAGTTCGATGCCGGGCACGGTTCGCAGCAGATCGGACAGACCCAATTCGTCGATGTAGGGCTGCCAGTCGTAGATGCGATTGTGTTCCGTGGTCGGGATGAACTCCAGTTGCTCGGCGGCGAAGTTGATGATCCGGTCGTATGTGCTGCAGTGGTTGTCGCCGCTGGGTGAGGAGTGGGCATGGTAGTCGGTGCTGATCCAGCCGGTGGTGTCCACGGATCGTTCGAGAGTGGCCTCCACCGCCACGGTCTCCCCCTCGGGGACGGCCACCCGGCGTTCCACCAGGTTGAATTCGGGTCCCCGCGTGATCCGGATCAGGTAGTCGCCCGCAGGAACCTGCTGGGTAAACGCTCCGTCGTGGGTGTGGTACTGGTGATCGCAGCCGTGGGCCCGATAGTTCGTGCCGAAGTTGGGCGTTTCGGTCCCATCGACGCCCAGAAACTGGACCTTGGCCGGGGACGGATTGCCCAGGGAGTCCCGGATCCGGAACCGGACGGCTGAAGCCGCCGGGGGAGCCAAGTCCAAATTGACGCTTTTCCCCGCCGAAACCTGGAGCTTCAATTCCTGATCGGGCCGGCCCAGGTCGGTGAAACGGATCGAATAATCTCCCGCCGGGAGCGGGAATGAATATCGTCCCTCCGCATTCGGATAGAGGGGGAGATCGGTCCCACCGACATTGAACAGCAGGGAGGATCGAACGGCCGAGTTCCCGCCCTGGTCCACTGCGCTCCCCGTCACGGTCCCGGTAGGATTCAAGACGGACGCCACTTGGCCGTAGGCGGCCAGAGGGCTGTCCGCCACCGCGAGCGCAATCCCGAAGTTTCTCTTTTCCCCAGGCGCCAACTCGACCTCTGCGTCCAATCCGGACAGTCCCTCCCTTGCCAGGGGCGCCCAGGCGTATGAACGTTTGTCGAACGGATCGATGCTGTCGGCGACTCGAATGGCGCCGGCTTCCCAGGTTTGAGAAAACTGGGCAAGACGCTCGTAGGCCGGGGGGGATTTCCAGACCGGTTGCGGCTGGATCTTCCGGGCTTCGCCGGATGCGTTGTGAAACGTGGAGAGGATCTCGACATGCTGCCACTCCGGCTCCAACCGGTAGACGTGGCGCTGATAGAGGCCGTCCCCACTGGCCGCGGTGCGGACGGTTTCGATCTCAGCCGCGCCGTCGCTGCCGTCGCTCACAATCCGGACGTAGCTGACGGGACCCGACAGGTGTCCGGGCCGGAACGAGGTGATCTGGTCGTTGCCGGCGCCTGTCAGATCCAGATCGAACAGGGTCCCCGGAATAATTTCGTACCGGTCATGCATCATGTTGGCCCGGCGCGCGGGCAGGTTTCCCCCAATGAGGGCATGGATGCGTTTATTGCGGAGCACGAAGTCCCCGATGATGCCGTCCGCTTCCTTGCCGGCCGGCAGAAGATCCGTATTGTGTCGTCCGATCTCGACGGCTTCGGCTCCTCCTTTCTGGGCGACCAGAATGGCTGCCAACCAAGCGGCCATGCCGGCAACGAAGAGCAGCGGGATTCGGGGAAGACGCGACAGTACCGAGGATTTTGTAGACATGCCGCCAATTATCCGGCGTTTGGCGTCAGAATCAAGTATAGAGGACGTCAAATTGTTGAGAATATTGCAGTTGTGACGAATGGAGTATGGCCGCCCCGGATGTGGTAGCCTGTGCCCGTTTCAAACATGCCCGAAATTCGTCCTGATTCCCCATGAAGCGCCGGAATTTTCTGAAAAGGGCCGTGGCGGGATTTCTTCTGGCGCCCGGGATCCCGGCTCTCGCCGAGTCTCCGGTGACGTTGTCCCGCGAACACCTCAAGGCGGTCCACAGGAGGCGCCGGATCGTCATGATGCAGGACGCCTACGGCGACGGCCACGGAGCGACCCCATTTGGGGGCGATTTCGCCTCCTGGCTCCGCTACCGGTTCTCCTACCTGGACGAGCTGGAGACCCAGATCGACGCCATCTGGTGGGATATGGCCGCCCTGGCCGTCTATCCCAACCAGGGATTCCCGGCGGACGTCCAAGCGCGTTACGATGCCCTGGCCGCCGCAGGGACCGACCCTCTGAGGGCGCTGGTGGACGGTACCCGCAGCCGGGGGCTGGAGGCCTTCTTCAACCACCGGATCAGCGAGGTGGAACTGGACGGCAGGACCTTCCGGCTCAAGACGGAGAACCCTGACTGGGTGATTCCCACCTGGTGGCCCCACGGCATGTGGAATCTGGCGGCCCCGGGACTGCAGGAATTCAAGCTCAGGAATTTGCGCTATCTGGCGGAGAATTACGACTTCGACGGCCTTCAGATCGACTTTGCCCGGCACACGCCCATTCTGCCCCCCGGACGGCAATGGGAGCTGCGGGGGCGGGTCACCGACTTCGTCCGCCGGGTCCGGCTCATGCTCCTGGGTGTCGCGAAAAAACGCGGCCGTCCCTTTCTCCTGGCGGTGAGAGTGCCCAAGAGCGTCGAAGGCGCCAAGGAGGACGGCTTCGACCTTGAATCGTGGGCTCGGGGCCGACTGGTGGACATCTTCACCATCGGCACCCGCTCCTTGGAGGTGGACATGGCCTCCTTCCTGGCCATTGCGAAGGGCCGGGACATCAAGGTCCAGCCCTGCTGGGACGACCACCACGCTTCGGACGCCTACCAGTGGCAACCCATCGAGTTCCTGCGGGGGGTGTACAGCAACTGGTGGCGCCAGGGCGCCGACAGCGTGGTCACCTGGAACTGGAGCAACGCGACGCGAAAAACTTGTCTTGAAATGGGCATCAATCCGGGTCCCGACTCCCACGACCAGGGGTATCGGGAATTGGGAAGTCTGGAGAGCATGCACCTGCGGGACAAGATCTTCGCCCTGGACCGGCGCGGCGCCTTTCCCTGGGCGGAGGGGTTCTTCAGCCGGAACGCCGATGCCCGCTTGCCGCTCCGCTTGAAGGAGGGACGACAACCGGTCCGCCTGGATCTCAGGATTGAAGAGCCCGTGGCGGCCGCGGCGGATCGCGTCGACTCGCTCAAGCTCCGGATCGTGCTTTTCGGCGCCGGACCGGAGACCATGGTCCGGGCCCGCTTCAACGGCGGCGAATTGACTGCGGTCCTCAGGGACTCCGACTGGAAGGATCACCAGATTTTCTCGCCCCGTCCCCAACCCAATTCGGGGAAGGGGGCACGACAACGCGTCGATCCGGACCAGAGGCTGCTCAGGATCGAATACGGACTGGATCCCGGCAGATGCAGGGTCGGCCTAAACACCACCGAGTTGGCTCTTTCGAATGAAGGGGCAGGCGAGGAGGTCAATCTGGAGAAGGTGGAGGTCCACCTCAACTATTCATGAAAATCAAAATAGCGACCTGCCAATTCCCCATCACCAGCGACATCAGACGCAACCTGGGCTATGTGAAAAGACAGATGAAGGCGGCCCGCGACAAGGGAGCCGACCTGGCCCATTTCTCCGAATGCTGCCTCGGCGGCTATGCCGGTGTCGACCTGCCGTCTCTCGAGGGTTATGACTGGGACCTGCTCCAGCGTTCGGCCCGGGAGGTGACTGAACTGGCCCGGGAACTGGGTCTGTGGGTGATCCTGGGGTCGAACCATCGCCTGAGCGGCGGTCATCGGCCTCACAACAGCCTCTACCTCATCGATCCCCAGGGAACGGTCGTTGACCGTTACGACAAACGGTTTTGCACCGGCTCCAGGACCGAGGTCAAGGATGATCTGAGCCATTACAGCCCGGGAAACCGGTTCGTGGTTTTTGAAGTCGGCGGAGTCCGTTGCGGCCTCCAGATCTGTCACGACTTCCGTTATCCGGAGCTTTACCGGGAATACAAGCGGCGGGAGGTCCAGTTGATGTTCCACTCATACCACAACGGTGGAATGTCGCGGGAGCACAAGCTGAAATACCACGACGTCTGGAAGGTGCTGGTGCTCGCCACCATGCAGACTTACGCCGCCAGCAACTACATGTGGATCAGTGTCAACAATACAACCCGCCGCCACAGCAGCGGCTCAAGCTTCGTTGTGCAGCCGGACGGTCTGATCGCCGGACGGCTGCCGCTCCACCGAGCCGGAGTCCTGATATCGACCATCGATACCGAGGCGCCCTTTTACGACGCGTCGAAGGAATGGCGACCCCGGGCGATGCGTGGCGTGTTCCACAGCGGCACGCCGGTGGAAGATCTCCGGTCCGAAGACCGGACCTGCCTATGACAGGTGCCGTCCAGTTGTGACAGACAACGGAAACGCGGGCGTCTCACCCAAACTCCCGTTGGATTCAGCACCCAGGTTTTCTCAGCGGATTTTCGGAGTCAGACTTTCTTCGCGCTTCCGGCAGCTTTGAGGATGGCGTTTGCCGTGTGGCGGCTCTTCAAGTTTCGAGGAATCACCAGAATTTTGCCGTTTTTCAGACGTTTCCATTTTTCGTGGGAACCCTTTGCGTTCTTCCAGTACGCGAATCCCTGTCTTGATATTTCTCTGGTTACGGAATCGTAGAGACTGCCAGGCAAACTATGCGGTCGCCCTTCCCATATCTGGATGCTGCCACAGAATTGCTGGGATGAGGTCCTTGAAAGAATGCTCAGCGATCTCTGGGGCAGTCCAGTGGTTCGAGAAAATCAATTCAGGTGCCACGTCCATCATGATGGTTTCGAACTCCTCTAGATCGGCTGCCTCGATATGTAAGCCTTCTATATCGCTTCGGGAGTAGAAGACCTCTGCCTCGGCATCCCAAACAGCTTGCACTCTAAAGACCCGCTTCATCACCTGCTCTCCTGTTCGAAGTATCCAAACGAAGTCTACCACCACTTTTCGTCAGAAATGTTGCTGGTGGCATGAGTTAACGATCCCAAGCCGCTTGCCGCCAAGAGTCGTAGCGAAGGCATCATTCCCCAGATGGAAAATTGGCGATGCTACTCACCACATCTTCTTGGACTCCTTCGGGTTTGCTCCGTCACCCATATCGGATCCAGACTCTCAATTCCTCCAGCGTCAGCAGTTCGGAAGGGTCTCCGGAGTCAGGAGGCTGAACCGTCACGAGGAATGAATTCTCGCCGTACCGCAGGTCGCGGGTCTCCCAACCGGACCAGCCCGGCTGGTCCGAGCCCGCTGCGCGCGCAAGAGGTTGGCCCTCTCCGTTGACCCGCCAAGTGACGCGGGCGTCCGCATCGGGGTTGGCCCACCGCGTTTCGACTTGCACCCTGGTGGCCCGTTCCGGCCGGTCGGCGATCTTCAGCTTCAGGTCGAATCTGGCGGGTCCCGCCTGGGTGGCGAAGGAGAGGGGCAGTTGTCCCGGCCAGAGGCTCTCGTTCATGTAACCGACCCGCTTCCGGTCCAGGTCGATCTGGTACATCTTGTCCAGACCCGCCAGCACCTCCGGCTCACCGATCTCATGGAGCGAGTCAAATCTTGCCGGGTCCAGGAAGTTGAAGGCGTGCAGGCCGTCCACCCCTTCGTCCCAGAGCCGGTAGGCGGCTCCCCGGATCGCCTCCACGTGATCGAAGACAAACTTCCAACTCAGGCCGCCGTACACCGGGATGCCATGGTTCCGGCCCATTCGGATCCATTCCTCCACCGGAAAGGAGTAGGGGAGGGAACCGAAACCGGCGATCAGGAAGTCTACCCAGCCGCGGGCCACCCATTCCTCAACGTCCAGTCCCACCGAGAGGGCCAGATCGGGGGAGTCGGGGACTCTCATGGACAGGAGTATGGGCCGCCCCCTTTGTTTCCCGCGCTGCTCCAGGACCTGGTGGATGCGTTGGATGAGGTCGGTCATCACC